>JALEYA010000064.1 GCA_022779945.1 Oscillospiraceae bacterium
ACCCATTTTGCGGCTGTGTCGGGCGGAAGGGCGAACACATTGACAATGTAAGTAGCGCCCCATGTGCCGATTAAAAACTCCATACTGCAATAAAGACCGAGCGATAGAATGCCGGGCAGGACGCCTTTTATTCTTAAAATCTCAAATAGGCTTTTGTTCTTTTTTTCTCCGGCGGCTTCCGGCTGGCTTTCGCCCGGTTTTTCCTCCTCTTTCCATTTTTTCATGGACAGCAGGACAAGCCCCGCAAAGAATAATTCAAGAAGAGCGACAAGCCGATAGCCGTTTCGCCATGTGCCGGACTGCCCCGAAAGGAAGTGCGACATGATGATCGGGCTTGCCGTAACGCCGATTCCCCAAAAGCAGTGCAGCCAGTTCATGTGCTGAGACTTATAATGAAGCGAAACAAAATTGTTCAGTCCCGTGTCGATAGCACCGGCTCCGTAGCCTAAAACAACGGCGAAGATCATCATGACAACGATATTCGGTGCAAGACTCATTCCGACAAGACCGATCGCCGTCAGAAGCACCGAAACCAAGGTGACCTTACCCGTGCCGAATCTGCGGATCATTTTTCCGGCAACGAAGCTGACCGTTCCTGTGCAAATGCCGGTGATGACGCTGTATACCGAAGCGAACGACTCGGCGATGGCAAAATCCTTATGAATAACGGGCCACGAAACACCGAAAAGGGAATCGGGCAGACCGAGAGAAATAAAAACAAGATAAATTACAATCAGAAGTACAGTCATAGAGGGTCCTTTCTGTATTTTTGGCACCTGAAATTCGGGATCGTCCCAAATGAGCGCTTCAACTCAAGAGGCTGTCGCATTCAGATGCAGAAACCGCTTTCCTTACCCCGAAGCGGTATAAAGATACCGCGAGTGGGTGAAAAACGGTTAAAAAAGAAAAATGCAACCATTTAATTTTCAATTTAAGCATTTTTCTTTTTGTTCTGCGCTAAATGCGACAGCCTCCTTAACTTATCCGATATAGGAAAGCGGGTTTACCTTGCTGCCGTGCTTGAGCACTTCAAAATGCAGGTGCGGTCCGGTTACGTTACCGGTCGAGCCGATTTTACCGATCTGCTGACCTTGATAGACCTTCTGACCGACATGGACGGTGATCGATCCGGATGCCATATGGGCGTATCGCGTCTGAAGACCGTTTCCGTGGTCGATGACAACCGTGTGACCGTAGCCGGAATAACCCGACACAGCCACGACAACCGTTCCCGAAGCCGAAGCCACAACCGGTGCTCCGGTCGAATTTCCGCCTGAGCGGACAATGTCAACGCCTCCGTGGAAGCTCCAGCCAGAGATGCTCGGACTGCGGTAGCCGTACCGGGAAGAGAGACTGTATGCGCCTCTTGCCGGCCAGATAAAGCCGCTTGACGATGAGGAAGAGACTTCGTTTGAGCCGGAGAAAACGCTCTTGGTTCCGACAAGGATAATCTTGTCAACGGGTGCTTTGACCTGCTTGGTTGAAATAACGGTCGAATAACTCTTTTCGCCGTTGATATAGGTGACAAGCTCGGTGATCTTATTGACACCCTGAACGCCTTTCTGCGTGACCTTTTTCGAGCCTTTGCTCAATGTGGCACTGTTTTTTGTAATCGTTTCAAAAGGTACCTTCTGGGTTTTCACCGTTGTTTTCATGACCTTGATCCGGACGTAATTCGTTTCGGCGGCAACAAGAAGCTTTGCGCCTTTTTTGATTTTTGTAAAATCGTAATCGGGGTTGAGCGCTTTGAGCTGTTTTACGGTAAGCGAATATTTTTTGGCGATTGATTTCGCGGTTTCGCCCTTTTTCACCTTGTGGTATTTTGCTTCGGATTTCGGCTTGTTCAGCGTGTTTTTCAGCTTCAAAGAATCCCAGATGGTTTCGTCGTTGTTCGGATAAAGCCCCTGAACATAGCTGATTTCTTCAACAAATGCAACAATTGTCCCGCTCGAAGCTTTTGCCTTTGCCGGTGCGATGATTCCGTTAAAGACCGAAACGGCGTCCGATTCGTTGCTGACAGCGCAAAGAAATTCACCGTCGATATAAATGCCGCAGGCCTTGACAAGCGTGGTGTCCGTCGCTTCGATAAGATTTTCGCAAAGCATATTTTCGTTGCTTAGCTCGTTAAGGTTTATGCGGGCAATTTTGTATGCCGGCTCTTTTTCAAGCGATTCGTTCTGATCGGTGCCGACGCTTGCCGGCAGCAGCTTCAGCGCACGGCTTCTTGCTTTTTCAAACGTCGCTTCGTCCTCTATGTAGCCGATGTGCGTGCCGTTATAGATGACGTCAAGCGCAAAGGTTTTTTCGTTGGCAAGACCGAAAACGGAAAGAGCAATCACAATGACCGCAATCGGAAAGACGGTATTGAAAACCGATTTCCAGAACAGACTGTGGCGGGAAAAGGAGAGAACAAAGTACTTCCAAAGCGCCTTGACAAGCGACGGTCTTTTTTCTCCGTCCTTAATTTTTGCCCGCTGTCGGATAATTTTAAGCTCATAGCCGATGCCCTTGGCTTCGCTTGAAAAGGTTTTCGGCATTGAGGTAAAGACGTTCTTGATTTTTATAAACAGCTTTTTGACCGCAGAAAAGAGAAGGAAAAACGGAATGGCGATAAGGATGCCGTACTTTTCGAAAAAGCTCTTGACCGTTTTTACGGTAATGCCGCCCAAGGTCTCGATATAAAACGGTATCGAGGTGACGAAAAAGGAAAGCTGCTTTTTGAAAGACGGCTTTTTGCTTTTCTGAACCGGTTTTTCTTTCATGGGTTGATCGGAGTCGGCGGAAGGCGGCTCTTCGCCTGTGAATTCAATCGGCTCTATCCTTTCGACGGCTTCGTTTCCGTCGAAAGCGCAGTAGCTTTCTTCGTCGTCATAGTAATAGCTGTCCTGGGAATAAGAATCTGCGGCTTCCTGTTCCTCTTCGCTGTCCGCTTCAGACTCTGCGGGTTCGGACGCTTTTTCTTCGGTGTTGTCAGGGCTGTCCGGAATTTCGCTGTTGTCTTGGACTGATTCAGCGTCGGCAGGTACGGTGATTTCCGTACTTTCCGTGCTCTCTTCTTCCGGGGTATCGGGAAGCATATTGTTTTCGCCGTCTGACATATCCTCACCTCTTTTATCTGAATTGCCTAGATTATATCATAAATGTATGAAATTTGCAAATCGTACGCTTTTTGCGAAGAATACCGTGTCAGTCTGCTGTCGGGTATTCAAGATTTTCGGTCGTCCAACCGGCGAGGACTTTTATCATATCTTCGGCGATTCCTTTTGCACCGACAAGGTCATGATCCCGGTAGTTGCCGCATTCCTTTTCGGTCGCTCCCGGAATTTTGCCTTCAAAGTCACGGCAATAAGCGAATGCCTTTTTCGTGGTTTCGATCGCCGTTTGGGCAGAAACACAGTCTCTTACGATAAAATAAAAGCCGGTTCGACAGCCCATGGGGCCGAAGTAAATCACGCTGTCTTTGATGTCGCTGTTTCGCACAAAGGTCGCAAAAAGGTGCTCGAGCGTGTGAATGGCGCCGTTTTCCATTACCGGCTCACGGTTCGGCAGTTTTGTGCGGATGTCGTAGGTGACACAGTCTCCGTCAATCCGGGAGGTGTACATTCCTTTTGTTAAAATGGTGTGGTCGATGGTAAAGCTTGCGATCTTTTTCATATTTGTTTCCTTTCAGTTGAGTGTGGTGGTATTGGTCTGGCTGAACAGTCGTTCGACGGCTTTTTTCAGTGCGGCGTTTTTCGGCATCGAAAGCGTTTCATCCTCGCCGATAACGCTTTTTGCTGCCTGTTGCGCATTTTTGACTGTAATCATATCTTCTAACAGATCGGCGATTCTCAGCTTCGGAAGACCGTGCTGTCTCGAGCCGAAAAAGTCACCGGGTCCCCGCAGTTTCAGGTCAGCGTCGGCGATTTTGAAGCCGTCATTGGTCTGACAAAGTGTACCGAGCCGCTGTTTTGTTTTTTCGCTTTGGCTGTTGCTGATTAACACGCAATAGGACTGCTCGCTGCCTCTTCCGACACGGCCGCGCAGCTGATGAAGCTGGGAAAGACCGAAGCAGTCGGCGTCCTCAATGACCATTAAAACGGCATTCGGAACGTCAATTCCGACTTCGATTACCGTTGTCGAAACCAAAAGACCGATTTTTCCGTCCGCAAAGTCCTGCATGACCTTCTTTTTCTCTTTCGGCTTCATTTTGCCGTGAAGCAGTCCGACCGGATAGCCGGAAAAGACCGTATTTTGCAGTTTTTCGGCATAATCGGCGGCGGCGGTCCGGGATGACTCGTTTTGCTCGACAAGCGGACAGACCATGTACGCCTGAAGCCCCTTGTCAAGATGCTTCTTGATGAAGTTATAGACTCTCGGTTTGTACGACGAGTCCACGCAGTAGGTTTTGATGCTTTTTCTGCCTTTCGGAAGCTCGTCGATCACGCTGATGTCAAGCTCACCGTAAATCATAAGCGAAAGCGTTCTCGGAATCGGGGTTGCCGACATGATGAGAACGTGCGGATTTTCGCCCTTATCGCTTAAAATGCCTCGTTGCCGTACACCGAAACGGTGCTGTTCGTCGGTTACGACAAGACCGAGAGATGAAAACGCAACGTCGTCGGTCAGAAGTGCATGGGTGCCGACGACGATATCGGCTTCCCCGTTTTTGATTCTTTCTTTCAGCTTCTTTTTGTTGGCAGCGGTTACACTGCCTGTCAGAAGCCCGACCCGGATATCGTCGGGCATCATTTTTTGAAGGGTGTCCCGGTGCTGGACGGCAAGAAGCTCCGTCGGTGCCATAAAGGCGCACTGAAAGCCGTTTTTGACCGCCGAATACATAACGGCGGCGGCCACGACCGTTTTTCCCGAGCCGACGTCCCCCTGAATCAGCCGGTTCATCGGAATGTCCCGTTTCATATCCTCGGCGATGGCGGTGACCGCTCTTTTCTGTGCTCCCGTCAGCGTGAACGGCAGGGAAGAAATAAACCGTCCGGTGTAGTCGTGCGGCATGAAGGCACTTGTCTTTTCCCGGTTCTTGCGCCGCAATACGAGCATTCCCGCCTGAAGCACAAACAGTTCTTCAAAGACGAGTCGTCTGCGCGCGATTTCGATGTCTTTTTCACAAGTCGGAAAATGGATATTCTTAATTGCGTAAAGCTCGTGGCAAAGCTGATTTTCTCGTCGAACCGTGTCGGGGATCACATCCGATGAGGGCAGTTCGGAAAAGAATTTCACGGCGTTTCTGATCGTCTGCGCGATCCGGTTTGAATTCAGTCCCGCGGTCTGCGGATAAATCGGAGAAAACGGCTCGTCCGAATCGGCAGGCTTTACGGTCGGATTGGACATTTCAGGACCCGATGAGCCGGCGGTCACTTTTCCGATGAAAAAGTACTCGTTGTTTTCCGTAAGCTTTTTTGCCTGAAAGCTGCTGTTAAAAATGTTGACGGTCAGCTTTCCCGTTCCGTCGGAAACAACCGTTTTGAATATCGTAAGATCTTTCCGGATGCGGTGTTCGGTCGGACTAAAAAGCACGAAAGCTTTTATGCAACAATTTTCGCCGGCGGTAAGAGAGCTGATCTCGGCGGGGGAACTGAAATCAAGGTAGCTTCTCGGATAAAAATGCAAAAGCTCCCACACGGTTTCAACATCAAGCTTTTGAAAGCACTTGGCTCTTTTTTCGCCGACGCCCTTGAGATATCTTACATTGCTGTCAAGCTCCAAACCTTGAACCCTCCTTGCTTTTTGACTGTCGGCAACCTCTAAAAACATCCCAGCATTCGTCATAATGCCCAACTAATGCCGTCTTTGTCGTTCTCAATCCTTGAAATACACAGAGTATGTCTGCGGATTTTTGCCTAAAATCCGACATCATTTGTGCACTATGCCAAACGCCTGGAGTTTTTAGCGGTTGCCTGTCTTATGAAAAACTCCACGAATAGATGTTGGCGAAAATGTCGTTTTCGCTGACCGTGCCCTCATATTTGAGTTCTCTTGAATAATAGGCGATGCCGTATCGGTAGCCCAGAGGAATGAACGGCTTATACTCGTCAAAGACTTTGTCAAAGGTTGAAATGTCGATTTTTCCCGCCGCAAAGTCCGAATAGGCCTTTGAAACCGTTGAGGTGGGGTCGATGGTATAATTCGCCCCTCCGTTTTCGGTAAAGAACGGCGAAAGATCCATGTCCGGTGTCAGTTTGATTTCGCCGATATACAGGTCGAAGTCGCCTTCTTTGAGCCTGTCTTTGTATTCGTCGAATTCCTCTGCCTCAACCTCGGCGTCGATACCGACTAGCTTTAGCTCGTTGGCGATCAGCTTTGCCGCCTTTTGTTTGAGCGAACTTTCGCTGTTGACGAGAATCGTCATTTCGATAAAGTCAAAGTTTTTGGAGCGGAATTTGTTGTTTTCGTACGCGTAAATATAGCCGCACTCCTCCAGCAGCTGATCCGCAAGAGCCGCCTGTCTTTCCGGCGTCCGGGAGGAGAAAGCGGAAACGGCGCTCCAATCGGGGTTAAAGACGGTTGCGCAGGGCTTTAAAAGGGAATTGTATGCCGAGGCGCAGACAGTTCCGTAGTCAATTGCGGCTTTAACGGCGCTTTTCAGCTTAGGCTCTGAAAAAAGCTCGCCGCTGTTATTGAATCCCAGATAGACAAGCGTATTCATCGGAATTTCCGCTGTTCCGGCACTGATTTGCTTTCGCTGGGATTTTTGACTCATATCGTCGTACATGAACGAAATGTCGCCGATCTGCAGCTGATAAAGTTCTCCGCTTTCGGCGTCGGCGGGGGAAAGATAGATCCTCGTCTGTTCAAGCTCTTCACTCCGGGTGTTTTGTATGTTTGCCGTAAGAAGATAGCTTCCGCCGGCTTTCTTCAAGGTGTATCTTCCGCTTCCGACGGGAATGCCCTTTTCTAAGGTTCCGCTTTTGGCGACGGGAAAATCAAGACAGTTGACCGCATAGATGTTTTCTTTTTTCAGTGCGAAGCGGATGCTGTTTGCATCTTGCCCGACCGCGGCGGAAGTGAAGTTTTTCAGCCTTGCGGAATAGATGGGACTGGCTTTTGCTGCCTTGAACGACGCTAAAACATCGTTGACCGTCAAAGGCGAGCCGTCCGAAAAATAAAGCTCATCGTTCAGAACGACCGTCAGCGTCTTTTTGTCCAGGCTGTATGTTTCGGCAAGAAGAGGTTCGGCATTATACGCCGGGTCGAGATGAAAAAGCGAATCGTAAAGAAGAGTGGCAATATTTTTGTTGGTTGTACTTTTGGTCTTAAAGGGATTGAAGGGATGTTTGGAATTGTAGCTTAAAGAAATTTTGCGGTTTTCCGTTTTTTGTGCCGGTTGTGTGGTTTCGGTTTCGGCTTCGGCCGATACCTCGGTCGTCTCGTCCGGCACTTTTTCACCTTTGCTTTTACAGCCGGGAAAGACCGAGAGAATAAGACTGAAGCAAAAAAGCAACGCGATCAGTTTTTTCATCTTGTTTCACCTAACTTATCATAATTCTTTCGACACTCAGACAGCGGCCGCTTTTTTCGTCGATTTCAAAGATACAGCCACTTAAAAAACAAGGGTGGTCGTCCGCAGTGTCGAATCTTGCGGGCAGATTGGTTTTGAATTTTTCGATAATGATTTCCTTTTTTACGCCTAAAACCGAATTTGACGGGCCGCACATACCGAGGTCGGTGATATATCCCGTTTGGCCCGGCAAAATGCATTCGTCGGCGGTGAGCACATGGGTATGCGTTCCGAAAACGGCGGAAACCCGACCGTCAAGATAAAACCCGAGCGCCTGCTTTTCGCTCGTGGCTTCGGCGTGAAAGTCAACAAGAATTATCTTGAAGTCCTGAAGCTGACTGAGAGCCTTATCGGCGGCAAGAAAAGGATTGTCAAAGCTGTCACCCATGGAGACGTTGCCGATAAGATTGACAACCGCAACACGCACACGACCGAGGTCGACAATGCCGATTCCGCTTCCCGGAACAACGGACGGGTAGTTGAACGGTCGTATGATATCGTCTCTTTCGTCGAGCGGTTCGCGGCTTTCAGGCCGTCTGAAGGCGTGATTGCCGGTCGTGATAAAGTCAACGCCGCTTGCAAAAAGATGTTCGGCGCTTTCTTTTGTGATGCCGTTGCCTTTGGCGCTGTTTTCGCCGTTGGCAATACAAAGGTCAACCCCTTTGAGCTTTTTTAAGGCGGGCAGTTTTTTTCGTACAAAGTCGCAGCCCGAAGAAGAAACCACGTCGCCCAGACACAAGATAACCATAATTTACTCATTCACCTTGCACACGGCAAAATGAATTTCTAACCTCCTTCGGCTGGATTCTTTCTGTTTAATCAAGATACTCGCTGATATCGAAAGCGTTGTCGTCGGGATAGTAATCCCAACCGTCGTAATAGTTTTTGTCGCTAACCTTGGAAACGGGGATTTCCTCGATGGCTTCGAGCTTTTGACCGGCCGTCCAGAGAGCCGGCGTCAGTCGGAGCGTATAACCGCAGCCGGCGGGGGTCAGCCATTCGGACGCTTCCGCTTCGGGCAAGGCATAGTTTGCCATGAGCGTCATGATGACGCCGCCGTGGGTCACAATGGTCGTGCTGTCCGCTCCTGCTTTTAAGATGCCGTCAACGATTTTACGGAAACAGGCACAGACGCGTTCGGCAAATTCGATATTGGACTCCCCGAAAGGCGGTCTGACTCCCGGTTCGCCTTTCAGCCACGGATCGAAAAGCGGCTGCTTTTTATGAAGCTCTTCGGCGCTTTTGCCGTCAAATTCACCGAAATCGTATTCGATGAGTTCTTCGATTGTAATAGGCTTTTTGTCGGGGTAAATCAGCTTTGCCGTTTCGGTGCAGCGCGAAAGGGGAGAAGAGAAAACGAAATCGGCTTCGGGGTAAACAAGCTCTCTTTTTAACTGCTCAATTTCCGCTATTCCCTGCTCACACAGGGGAACGTCACTGTGTCCTATATAAAGTCCGTCAAGGTTGCCTTGGGTCGTGCCGTGGCGGATCAGATGAATTTTATACGTTTTCATTCGTGTCCTCCGATACATTAATCTTTTCAATTATACTCCGTTTTATTAAAAATTTCAACTGTTCAAAAGCCGCTGGGTTTATTTTCGGACATCAGAGATTAACCGGGTTGAAAAAAAAC
>JALEYA010000194.1 GCA_022779945.1 Oscillospiraceae bacterium
GGGCCTTTGAGGTTGATGTCGATCATGGCATTCCATTCCTCGTCCGTCATTTTATCGACCGTGGCATACGCACAGATGCCGGCGTTGTTGAAAAGAATATCAATCGTGCCGAAGGCTTCGACCGCTTTATTTACGGCGGCGGTAACGGCTTTGTCGTCCCGGACGTCGCCAGCACAGGCGATCGCTTTGCTTCCCAATTCTTCAATTTCTTTTACAAGCGACTCAAGTTCATCGTTTGTGCCGAATTCGTACTTCGGATATTCAATTTTCTTCGCTACGTCAAAAGCAACGATTTTTGCGCCCTTTGCGGCAAGACTTAACGCTACCGCACGACCCTGACCGTGGGCGGCACCGGTAATAAAAGCGACCTTGTTGTCAAAATCAGCCATTTTCCTTATCCTCCTCTTTGGTTTTCAGCTTGTAGTTATAAAGCACCTCGTCAAGTGGCACTTTGGCAATTGTGTTGAAAAGATTTGTGGCGTACATAATGCCGGCGAACGAAAGAAGCAGAACGATTTGTTCTTCAGTGAACAGCTTCTTTAAGTCGTCATAGATGTAGTCGGGAATATGGTGCGGATCGACGCAGATTGCCTGACCGAGCTCCATTAAAAGGCTTTCCGTTTCGGAAAGGTTCGGATTGTCGGGATCCTCGCCGGCATCAATCAGAATCTTGCGGAAAAACGAGCCACAGATCAGGCAGTCGTTGCCTTTGGAAATCGCATAGCAGTAAAGGCTCAGCGCTCTTTCACCGACAAACGGTACGATCAGGTCATAAAGCGTGTACCACTCCATGTAAGCCTTAAAAGCCGGAACAGAATGTAGCAGGGTTTTCTTCATGTTGGTGATTCTGCCGTGCTTTGCGATCTGGTCATCAAATTCACGTCTGACTTCTTCGCTTGACGTGTTGTAATCCATCATACTGAGATAACTCATATTTTTCTCCTCATTTCTTCAGTCTCTTGTCGCTCTTGGTGGCAAGGTAAGTGCCGACGCTCTGGAAAATCTGTACCATAATAATCAGCAAAATAACCGCGACAATCATCGTCAGATATTTGTAACGGTAGTAGCCGTAGTTGATGGCGATCATGCCAAGTCCGCCGCCTCCGATGATACCGCTCATCGCCGAATAGCCGAGAATCGTTGTAATGGCGATCGTAGCGTTTGAGATCAGTGACGGAACGCTTTCGGGCAGCATGACCTTACAGATGATCTGAAGCGGGGTTGCGCCCATACTCTGGGCGGCTTCAATGATGTTCGGGTTTACTTCGCGTAAGCTTCCCTCAACAAGCCGTGCAACAAACGGAAATGCCGCGATAACAAGCGGCACGATAACCGCCTTTGTGCCGACGGTTGTGCCGACGATCGCCCTTGAAAGCGGGAAAACCATAATCATCAGAATCAGGAACGGAACCGAGCGAAGCAGGTTAATGATGACGTTTAAGACACTCATAATCGGCTTCGGAAGCGGAAGCACGCCGTTTTTGTCGCCGGCGACAAGAAGTACGCCCAAAGGCAGACCGATCACAATGGCAAGAGCGGTCGAAAGCACGGTCACATAAAAGGTTTCCCATATCGCAAAGGGAATCTGCGTCTTAAGAACCTCCCACGCAAGCTGAACCGCTTCGGCGGAAAACAGTTTTTCACCCATTCTCGGTCACCTCCTCAACAATAATCCCGTCCTGAGCCTGGAGATATTCCATCGCTTTGTCGAAATTCGAATTTTCGTCCTTGATGCTGACGAGCATATTGCCGAACGCCTGCTCGTTGATGCTTCTTGTGGAAGCGCCTAAGATGTTAGCATAAATGCCGTGCTCGGCCGCCATTTGAGCAATCAGCGGTGTGCCGGCGGTGGAAGAACCGTTGAAAACGATTCTCATTTGCCGTTCGCCCTCTTTTTTAAGGATCACGCTGTCGCCGCCCGACGGGAACACAAGCTTCTTGGCCGCATGCGACTGGGGATTAGCGAAAATATCGGAGACCCGGCCTTTTTCGACGACCTTACCCTGGTCAAGAATCGCAACCGAGCGGCAGATGTCCTCGACAACGCTCATCTGATGCGTGATGACAACAACGGTGATGCCGAGCTTTTTGTTGATGTCACGGATCAGCTCAAGAATCGAGTGCGTCGTGTTCGGATCGAGCGCACTTGTGGCCTCATCGCAAAGAAGAACCTTGGGGTTCGTGGCAAGCGCTCTTGCGATTGCGATTCTCTGCTGCTGACCGCCCGAAAGCTGAGCCGGGTAGGAGAGGGCTTTGTCGGGCAGACCGACGATTTCCAGAAGTTCTTTGGCTCTTTTTTTGGCTTCGGATTTTTTCACGCCCTCAAGCTCCATCGGGAAACAGATGTTTTTCAGGCAGTTACGCTGCATCAGGAGATTAAACTGCTGGAAAATCATCGTGATGCTGCGGCGCTTTTCGCGAAGCTGTTTTGCCGAAAGCTTCGTCATGTCCGTGCCGTCAATAATAACCGTGCCCTCTGTCGGCTTTTCAAGCATATTGAT
>JALEYA010000161.1 GCA_022779945.1 Oscillospiraceae bacterium
TAGCATGACACAAAAGATTGTTGAAAGCAAAGCATATCCGTTGAAAGAATTGTTTTCTGACAAATTTGATGTCGATTTTTATCAACGTGAATATGTATGGCAGAAAAAGCAATTGGAAGATTTGTTAAACGATCTTTCTACAGAATTTTTGAAAAATTGGACAGAGGGTGATGCTGTAGAGAAGGTAAGAGATTATGATCCATATGTTATGGGTGAAATAGTTCTTTCGCTTCAACAAGGTAAACGTAGTTCCATTATAGATGGTCAACAAAGAATAACAACTTTTACCTTACTACTTATATATTTGCTTAAAAGCTATGGTGGTTTAAAAAAATTTCCCCGTTCCGATATCGAAAAACTGATTTATAGTGATGATTTTGGTACTCCGCGATTTAATCTTGACATAGCAGAACGAAAGGAGTGTATGCTTTCACTTTATGAAAGTGGAACATACATAATAAAAGATACTGATTCGATTTCTGTGAAGAATATTGTCGATAGATATATAGATATTGCAAATTGCTGGAGCGAAAAAATCAACGAAAAAAATATAATTCCATTTACATATTGGATTAAAGAAAAAGTAATGTTTTCAAAAGTATGGACTAATAGCGATGAGTTTGCATATGTGATTTTCGAAACAATGAATGACCGAGGCTTATCATTAACTCAGGTTGAAATGTTACGTAGTTTTCTTCTTGCAAACATTGACTCGGACGTTCGTGAAAAAGCAATGAATGAATTTGATGAAACAGTAAAACTTCTTATAAACATCAAACTTAGTTCGAAATCAAAAGCCGAATTTGAGTTTTTCAAGCTTTATTTTAGAGGGCATTTAGCAGAGGATTTATCTCAAAGTAAAAATTCAAATTCCGATTTCATTCGTATTGGTAAAGAATTTCACCGTTGGGTTCGAGACAATGATAAAAAGCTCGGCCTAATAAATTCCTCTGATTATGTAACATTTATATCAAAAATTGCTTTTTTTGCAAAGCAATATGCAAAAATAAATAATTTGATACTTAGTCGAAACACAAAGGACTATTTGTATCTCATTGTTAACTTTGATTACGGCTTTACGCTTCAACCTGCTGTAATTCTTGCTGCAATAAAATATGGGGACACAGAGGATATTGTTCTCGAGAAAATAAAAATTGTATCTCGGTACTTAACTAAGGTTTTGTCTTGGAGGGTATGGAATCACTGGATGATTTCTCAAAGTTCTTTGGAAGCGCCTATATACGATTTATGTAAAAAGATTCGTAATTTAAATGTAGACGAACTCAACACTTTTTTTGAAAATGATCCTATTGATTTACCTGATTTGGATAATGCGCCAACATTAAACCAGCAAAATCGTTCTCGCTTAAGAGTGTTAATTGCTTTGATTACAGAAATCGTTGCAAAAGAATCACACACTTCCGACTATATGCTTAACAAAAAAGATATTGAGGTTGAGCATATTTGGTCTAATCATTATGATCAACATATTGATGAGTTTACCGATGAAACAGAATTTGCAGCTATCAGAAATAATATTGGTGATTTACTGGTTCTTCCCAAAAGTTTTAATGCTTCTTTCGGAGATTTACCTTATGAACAAAAAGTTGAACAATATTTTGAACAAAACATATTGGCTCAAACACTTAATGCAAAAAAGTATAAAAACAATCCGGATTTCTTGAAATTCAAAGACGCGAGCAAATTGGATTTCAAAAGCTATGAGCACTTTAAACGAGTCTCAATTTCAGAAAGAGCAGAACTTTATAAAAGCATTTTACTATGGAATTGGAGGCAATTATAAAGATATTTCGAACATGGATTTTTTGGCAACGCAAAAAAATTCACTTGTTACCGTTTAACTTAAAGAGAATAAAATTTGGAATACTACTTTTAATGGGATACTCATGAAAAACTATCAAACAATGAAAATATCAAGGGTTCGGAATGGATGATAATTAAGAAGTGTTGCAAGAATTGTGGTTGCAATGCCAAACAACAAATATGCATTTAGTTTTGAACCGATGAAAAAGCAACAGTGGTATAGATTGTTTCTATTTATCAATAATTACAAAAAATACAGCAAGTTGCTTTTACCCACTTGACTATTATAGGAGGACTTATTATGAGCAAAGAAAAAACTCAAGCAGAGCTTTTGAAAGAAAAGCTTTGCTTGAAAAAGGATCATTTTGACGAACGCTTCGGCGAAGAGACCGGAAAAGCAGACGAGTTTTGCGTCGGCTATATGGACTTTCTCGGGACAGCGAAAACCGAGCGTGAATGTAATGCCTATATCATCGAAAAGGCGAAGAAAAACGGCTTTTCCGCTTTTGACCGAACGAAAAGCTATCAACCCGGCGATAAGGTTTATTACGATAACAGAGGCAAGGCGGTTATTCTTGCCGTAATGGGTAAAAAAGGCATCACCGAGGGCGCAAAAATCGTCGCTTCCCATATCGATTCCCCCCGCCTTGACTTAAAGCCGACTCCGCTTTATGAAGATACGGAGTTTGCGTACTTCAAAACGCACTATTACGGCGGACTTCGTAAATATCAGTGGGGCGCGATTCCGCTTTCGCTTCACGGCGTACTGGTCAGAAGCGACGGCACAAAGGTCACCGTAAGTCTCGGTGAAAAACCGGGTGAGCCGAAATTCGTTGTGACCGATCTTCTTCCGCATCTTGCCAAAGAGCAAAGCAAGCGCACCCTTTCCGAGGGACTCAAGGGGGAAGAACTCAATATCCTCATCGGCAGCCGTCCGTTCAAGTCCGACAGCGGCAGTGAACTTGTCAAGCTGAATATCCTGAAGCTTCTCAACGAAAAATACGGGATTATTGAAGAGGACTTCATCTCGGCGGAACTGGAGCTTGTTCCGGCGTTCACCGTTGACAGCATCGGCTTTGATGAAAGCCTGATAGGCGGCTACGGCCACGACGACAGAGTCTGTGCTTATCCCGCTTTTGAAGCACTTTTCAGCCTGACGGACGCTCCCGAACACACGGCGGTAGCGGTTCTTGCCGACAAGGAAGAAATCGGTTCGGATGGCAACACGGGTCTGAACTCGTCCTATCTCAAGTATTTTATCGCCGATCTTGCGGCTCTTGACAACATGGAGGGCAGACACGTTCTTTCGATGAGTGAATGTCTTTCCGCCGACGTCAACGCAGGCTTTGATCCGACCTTTGCTTCGGTACACGATAAAAACAACGCCGCATTCCTCAACCACGGTGTCGTCGTTACGAAATATACCGGCTCAAGAGGAAAGTCGGGCACCTCGGACGCAAGCGCAGAATTTGTCGGCAAGGTCAGAAAGATCCTTAACGATGCTTCTGTCTGCTGGCAGACCGGCGAAATGGGCAAGGTTGACGAGGGCGGCGGCGGAACCGTTGCGATGTATATTGCAAACCTCGACGTAAACGTTGTTGATCTCGGCGTTCCTGTTCTTTCGATGCATTCGCCGTATGAAATCGTCGCAAAGTCCGATGTGTACAGCACTTTCCGAGCGTGCGAAGCGTTTTATAAGTCGGAATAAAAGAAAAATCTGCGCCGTCAGGTTGTTGACAAACGCAGAAAAACAGCGTATAATATAAGCACAGGGAAACACTGCGATAAGCGGTTACACGCCCTCAAAACAGATCATTATAAAGATAATAACCGTCAGTTTTGCAGACAGTGGCGGTTATTTCTTTTTATGTTCAAGAATTAAAATGGTTAATTCTATAATGCTGATGAGCACAAGCGAAAACGTTAATAGATTTTCGTATGTAACATACTGCATCTGAACCACCCCCTTGCGAGGGCGAGAGTTGTAACCGCCTACCGTTTATGTAGTATTTCCCTGTGGGCTTTTCAGCCGATAGGATTATATCACAAAAAGTAAATTTGTGTCAACTTATCAGAAGTGAGGGATGAAGATGTTCGAGCTTTTCAAACGTAAAAAAGAAAAGGAGCAAATGATCGAAGACGGCGACCGTCATTTTGACGAGGTATGGAACGCCGATTTTGATACAATATGGACTTTTTCCGACACGAACGATTTTGTCATCGGTATGTACAGCTACTTTTGCCGCAAATCCGACTGCGGCGTAAGAACAGAGGTTTTCTCCGGAACGGAACGGGTGTTCTTCGCCTGCCTTGAGATGTTTCACGAAGTAAACAACGGCGGATTTGAGCAATTCTTTTATAATGCAAACAGTGATTTTATCAAAGAATACGAAGCGGCATTCCATGAAATCGGGGCCGATGAAGCCGCCGTTATCTGCAAGAAAGCGATTGATTGTTTCGGTAAGCCGATTCCTGCCAAAAAGCACGAACGACAGGTTTTTCTTGACCGATACACGACCGATGCGATCTCGGATTTTCTTCAGGTGTGTGACAGAGAGTTCCTTTCGTGCACGGACGATATCGAGCCTCTTTTGTATCAGTACGCGGTGAAAAACAAAGACCGCTTCACAAGATAAACGACAAAAAACGGACTTGATATTATGCAATAAGCCGGAGCAAAGTTTCAATCCCTTTACTCCGGCTTTTCTGTTTATAAGGCTCTTATGTAATCCTTAGATTACTTTCTGATTTTTGAAATCAGGGTGAACAGCTTGTTCAGAAGTGTGACGATCCACCGCAGCGCGCGGCCGAAAAATTCACGGATCGTGTCGGCAACACTGATTTCGGTGTCGTTGATATTCGAATGGTTTTCGTCTGTTGCCACCAGATAGAAGTGTGTGATGCTTCCGTCCGCCATGCCGTTGACAAGGGTGTTGAACGTGATTGCACCGTCTGCGCTCGTGCTGACGGTCGGATAAATTTCGCCATTTTTCAGCGTGTTCCCTTCGATGGTCTTTAAGGAAGCACCGCCTTCGGGAATATAATAGAGCTCCATGTCCTCGAAGGTGAGATTTTCGAATTTTACTTTTTCGATGTTGTCGTATTGAAGGCAGAAAGCGGCAAGGGTATCGAAAAATTCATAAGAGCTCAGTTTCACGCTGTCCGAAAAGAAAAGAACCGAACCGTCATAGGTGAAGGGTACGACATTGATTGCCGTGCTCGAAAGGGAAAAGTCGTGTGTTGTCTTGCTGTTTTCATAAATGCGCATCTGCTCGGCGCAGGAAACGAACGAAGTGCTTTCGAATTGACTGTTGCCGAAAATAATTACGTTTTCAAGCTTCGGGCAGTTCACGAAAGCATCCGGTTCAATCGTGATGTCACCCGATGTGATAATAACAGCGACAAGCGACGGAAAATCAGAGAATGCGTTTGCGCCGATCGTGTCGATGCCGTCAATGATGAGGGTCGTGACGTCTTGCTTGTCCGGATCCCAATAATGCCACTGATTTTCGCTTGAAGAGGGAATTGCACCGGTGCCGTAAACGGAAAGAATGTCGTTTTCGTTGATGAAGTCGATCGACTGATAGGTGTCGGGGCTGATATTGTAATGGATCGTTGCCGTGTCAACCACAACGGGACGATCCCCGTAATACGGTCTGGTGTCAATCGAGATTTTGCTCCAGTCCTCTTCGCTTCCGCCGTAGCAGATATCCGTTGCCGGAATATTGCCTAAGGCACCGCTGCGTATTTCCGTAAGGGTGGACGGAAGATAAACGTATTTCAAAGAAGTATCGTTTTCGAATGCATAAGTACTAAGCGAGGTTACGCCTTCGGGAATCACAATTTTTTCGAGCGCGTAGCATTCCGTGAATGCACTGTTCGGAATTTCGGTAAGAGTGGACGGAAGGCTGACGTTTTTCAGAGAAGTACAGGACGCAAAACACATCTGCCCGATACTTGTCACACCTTCGGGAATGTTGACCGATTCAAGACTTTTAGCGTTAAAGAAGGCTTGCCCGACTATTTGGGTTACCGAATTAGGAAGGACAACATTTTTTATAAACGGACAAATCGAAAACGCAGAATCGTTTATTTTCGTAACGCCGTCCGGAACCGTATAGGTTTCGCAGTCAAGACAGGTCGGGGCTTTGATCAGTTCGGTCATCTGTTTGTCATAGATCACGCCTTCTTCATCGCTTGTATAGTTCGGATTCTCCGGATCGACGATCTGGTATCTGACGTCGGCATATTCGAATGCTTCAATGTTGAGACTTGTTACGGTCTTCGGAATATACACCGCAGTTACCGTATCATCGCCGAATTCATACGTTTCATCAAACATGGCCCAACGGGCGATTGCCGTGACTTCATAACCTCCGAGCGTTTCGGGAATGCGGATTTCGTCAAGATTCTTGTAATCAATTTTGGTTACGGTGGCTTTGTCGTCCGTGACTGTGTAAGTGAAAATTCCTTCGGTCAGGTCTTCCGCACTTACGGCGAAAGAAACCGAAAGGGCGCAAATCAGGCTAAAAAGCATCACAAAGAGAGCGATTGTTTTTTTGATTTTCATTTTATTTCCTCCTATATGGAATCACATAAGTATATTATAATAGGAAAAATTGTTTTTTTCAATTCATTTGAACAGATTTTTAACGAAGACAGAACCGTTAGTTCCCGTAAATCGACCGTTAATTCTTTTTATGTTGAAAATGTGAAATAAAAATGATATATTTTCTAAGATAATGATTTTTTTATCTTGTTGTGATATGATATTGTTGAGGTGCAGATATGAAGATTGCTGTTTGCGAAGATGAAAAAATTGTAGCGGAAGAGCTGGCGGAAAAGATCCGTGAGTTTATGAAGCTTACATATTTTGATTTTTCGATTGATATTTTTCTGACGGGAGAGGACTTCAGAAAATCGCCGGAAATTTATGACCTGCTGTTTCTCGATTGCAGACTTCCGGACGCAAACGGACTGACCATTGCCAAAGAACTGCGGGCGCGGGACATTGATACGGCCATCATTTTCGTTACGGCATTTCCGGAATATGTCTATGAAAGCTTTGAGGTTCAACCGTTTCGCTATATGATAAAACCCATTGAAGAAACGGTGCTGCGCAAAGCGTTGATCGGATTTGTAAGGGCTTATGAAAAAGAGCGCCATATCAGTATTCCGACATCGAGAAAGAATCATATTGTGAATCTTCAGGATATCGTTTATATTGAATCGGACGGGAAATATTCGAATGTCTGTCTGAAAAACAATCTTTCCTATAAGTCGATGAAGTCGATATCCGATTACAATACGGAAGTGGAAATCGATTGTCACAGCTTCTTCCGGACGCACAGATGCTATCTTGTCAATATGAAATATATCGATGAGGTTCAGGGCAATATTATTATTTTTGTCAACGGAGAAAAAGCCGAGATCAGTCGGCGTAAAGTTTCGGAGTTTCATAAAAGATATACAAATTATCTGAAATATTTTGCAAAGTAAGGATGTGGGTGCATGATCAGCACGGTTACGGCAATTGCATACACGGTAAAAGATGCAGCGGCTGTAATCAGTTTGCTGTATATCATGCGCTATATTTTTTTAAATCAGATCAAGCCGGGAAAGGTCCGCCCGCTGCTGATTCTTCTGCTGACGCTGTTTCATGCATTCTTCGGCGTGTTTTATCTGATGAATGTAACAAGCGATTACCGCGCGGTCATGGATCTGGTTTCCAATATTATTTATCTGATGGCATTACAGCTGCTGACCGACAATAAAAAGCTTTCAAAGAGCTTTCTTGTCGTGTTTCTTTATATTTTTACCGTGGATATGTTCTATTCTTTGTGCTCACCGTTGGTCGGTGATCTTCTTCCCATAGAATGTATTATAAACACCGTTATTTTTTCGCTTGTTTGCGTACTGATTGAATTTACCGCCAAAAAATCGGAGATCAACTTTTTGCCGAAGGTTTTTGCGGAAATACCGAAATGGATTTACGCGGCGATCATGCTGTTTGAGCTGACCTGTTATTACAAGGAGTTCGGCGTTTCGGCGGCATGGTATAATGTTCTATATGTGATCTCCTCGGCGGCCGTTATTATATGCGTTTTGTACCTTGTTTTTAAAATTTTCTATATGGCCTATCAGCAAAACAACATCCTTCAGCAAATGGCCATTCAAAAAGATTTCGGAGAGAAAGCCGCTGTCGGCGACAAGGAGCTCAGACGGTTCCGTCATGACTATAAAAACCACATGATCGTTGTCAATGCCTTTCTTGAAAGCGGAAACGTCAAAGAGGCAAGGGAGTATCTTGAATCCATCAACGACAGCATCAACGGTGTTATCAATAAGATCAAGACGGGAAATTTTGTTTCCGACGCTATTCTCAACAATAAAGCAGTGGCAGCGGCCAGAACCGATACGAAAATTCTGTTTTCCGGCGTGATTCCGTCTTCCGGGATTCGCAACGAGGATCTTTGTACGATTCTCGCGAATCTTGTCGATAATGCCGTAGAGGCGTGCGAGAAGCTCCCGACAACGGTAAGAACAATCGAAATCGAATCAAATGTTGTCAACGGCTATCTGATTTTAAGTATATCGAATCCCACGGCCGGCGATGATACTGGGGAACTCAGGACGACGAAGAAGGACAAAAAGAACCACGGTATCGGCTTGAAAAATATTGAAAGAGCGGTCAAAAAATATGAGGGTGCCGTTTCGATCGAACGGGAAAATAAAACGTTCACGACAGATGTCAGAATGAAGCTTTTAAAAGAAAAATTGACATCGGATAAGAACGATACAGAACGCAGTCTGTTCGTGTGACAGGCTGCTGTTTTTTTCTGTGTTACCGTTCGTTGCTTGAAACGAACCGTTCGTTTCTTCTATATTGAAGTGAAAGATTGTTTGTGATAAACTGATGGTGAACGATGGTAACAACAGAAACAGTTGCATGAAATCCGACGAACAAAGGAGAAGCACAGGGAAATGAATGCGACTGCCGATTTGTCTGTTTCAGCCGGCAATCATTACGGTCTTTGATCTGTCCGTACAATAGGCCGCAATTCAATCAGTATATTCTCATTATTTTCACACCATTATTTTATCGGGACGGTCGAATGGCTGCCCCGATAAAATAATGGGATTTTTTTTGCTTTCTCCTACCGTTCAGTCGAAATTTTATACCGTTAAGACAAAACCTCCCACAAAAACCGATTTATGTGTATAATAAATCTATAAGAACGATAAGTTTTATGGGGAACCTTGGCTTACGCCGATATTTCTGCATCCTTTTCGTTCTCTGATTCCTTTGAACGCTTCAACACCCTTCATAATCGGACTTGCTCTTTTATGCCGATTGAGCAAGTCCGAACCCTTTTACCCGACTGATTTTACAATTTTTGACCGTTCAGACGAAAAATTTGACCGTTAAGACAAAAATCCCCACAAACAGCCAAAAATGTATACAATTTTAACATAAGAGGAAACCGTTCATATTGTTGATGAACGATGATTTCATTGAATCCGTTTCTATTTCTTTATCCGATAGTTTCAACACCCTTCATAAAAGCGGGCTTGCCTTTGACTCATAGGGCAAGCCCGTTGCCCCCTTGCTTTTCCTTTATGCGGGAGCATTTCAAAAATCACGGTGAAAAGAGGTTATTGCCATTTCATTCCGTTAACCCTCGCGGCGCCAAACGTGTCCTGCGAGGGCGGTTTCTTTTAAGGAACCTCTGAATACATCACAGCATATGCTTTGATGTACAGATTGCGCCGTCAAATTTAATCAGATCTTCCTTAAATCGTTTGAAATGCGATTTTTTTATTGTAAATGAACAAACAGGTATGGTATGATAGTAACAACAAGTCAGACGAAGAAAACCCATTATGAGGAACCAAAATTTACAAGGAGGATATGACGATGGAAAAATCCGAATATACGGCACTGAGCAAAAAGGCAGAAAAGCTTGATCTGACCGATGAAGCGCGAAAGAAAATAAAGGGGAGCTTTCTTTCTCTTCCGAGCGGCAATACGCATTACGAAATAAAAGGGGAAGGGGAGCCGATCGTTTTGGTTCACGGCTATGCCACACCGTACTACATCTATGATAAGCTTTTTGATGCTCTGGTCAAGGCCGGTTACCGTGTTTTGCGCTATGACCTTCTGGGTCGGGGATATTCCGAAAGAGTGGAGGGAGACTATACACCCGAGCTTTTTGCAAGACAGCTTAAGGAGCTGACCGAAGCGCTTTTAAAAGACGAAAAGTTTTACCTTGCCGGCACTTCAATGGGCGGCTCGGTAACGACGGCTTTTTGCCGTCTTTATCCCGGGAGGGTGAAAAAGCTGATTTTGCTTGCGCCCGCCGGCATGGACAGCTTCAAGCCGCCGTTTTATATGAAGCTGAGCAATATCCCGGGCATCGGCACCTTTATTTTTAACCGAATCGGGAGCAAAACACTTTTGAAGTCCTGTGCCGGTGAAATGCACTATTCGCCGCGTGAGGAAAAGGACTATTACGAAAGAGCCTTTGCCGACGCAATACAGTACAAGGGCTTTTTGCGGTGCACGCTTTCTTCGCTTCGCAACACAATTCTGAAAACCGAAAAGACGATTCTCGGCTATAAGGCGGTCGCCAAGGAGGGTCTTCCGGTGCTTTGTATCTGGGGCAAAGAGGACAGAACGATGCCGTATTATCAGAGTGAACGGTTCAAAGAGGTCTGTCCGGACGCGACGCTTATTCCCTACGAAAAGTCGGGACATATTTTTGTCTATGATGAGGGCGAAAGGACGGCAAAGGACGTGCTTGCATTCTTGAAGCAGGAATGAAAGCCGCGGATTTTTGAAAGAAAAGGAGATCGGACAAACCGGTCTCCTTTTTTGATTCAATGAGATTTAATATGGACGGTGATGTTCCTTTCAAGTGTTCTGTTTTTTTAATATTTTTATGCAGGTTTTTAAAACGACAGGATGATCAAATTTTAGAATCCGAAAAAACAGTGTGTAAAGATTTTTGCTTGACACAAGAAGGGGCACTGTAAAGTTATTTTCTTTCCATGTTGAAAACCTCGTGGATTTTATTGAAAAACTTATAATTTTCAACATTGATTTTCTGAATAGTAATCTTAATGGCCGAAAAAAGTAAAGTTTTCAACTTTACTAACACCTTTTTCAACATTGGGATGATAATTATTCATTATGCACCCGGTTTTTGTATATACAGGGAAGAGGTGAAATTATGCATTTCTTGCGTTCCCGGTATCTGTAATCGGACTCCGGGAAGAATAGAGAGGACAGGCTGACGGCGAAACGGTGCAAGGCGCCCCGATGCGGCGAAGCCGCATTTTTGCCGGTTTGGCGGCAAAACAAAACCCGCAGGTTTTGCGGGGCGCCGTCCCGCCTTCGGAAGGGGCTCGCCCGAAGTCGCTGCACTTTCCGCCGCTTATGATTTGCGGTCTTTCCAACGCAACAAACTTCCGCTGCGGACGAAATCTTTCATTGAGCAAAAAAAGGAAACCCGCGACCGCTTTTTGGTTGCAGGTTTTACAGCTTATTTATATCGGTTGAGTTTCATTTCCCGGTTCGCTGTTTTTTTCGTGATGATACAGCGGTTTTGACACAAGCCGCAAATCCCAAAATGCCGGATGCCGCCAAAGCTGAACGGATACAAGCTTTTGTCACGATCGTATCCGAATCAATTTTTAGCCATGTCGTGCCGCCTGACGGATCCATGAACAGCTTTACCGAATCGGATAACAACCAAACCGAAAGAAATACGATGCCGGCTGACAGGACTGCCGCTATCCATGCGGCAGCTTTCACTGCTTTTTTTCTGTCGGAAACGGGAAGGAGAATGACATAAGCAATTCCCGATACGACGGCGATTAAAGCGAATAGTACGGTTTTGACAATATGCGAAATAACGAGCGAACGGCATTCATTGTGAAGATTGCCGGTATTTTTTAGATTTTCGTTAAACAGCATTGAGCCGCCGAAAATAAGGTTCAGCTCAAGCGGACCGGTGAAGTTTTCTGCCGCTTGTTTGAAAGACTCTGTCGGAAAATCGGACAGTGCAGAGGAGAGGTTGACGGAAAGAGCGTCGTCGGAAGAAATTGTGAGCGTAACGGTTTTTGCGGTATTGTTGTTCGTCTGAATCGAATCGTAGCCGTCGCTTTTCACTTCATTGTTTTGTGAAATGATACAGTATTCAACGTTTTCGAGTGCGTCAAGATACTCTTTGGCTTCCCGGTAAGCCGTACTGAGATTCAGCTTCGTTTCTTCGCTTCGTCTGTCGAACTCTTTTTCAAAATATCGATTAATTTGTTCTGTGTCCGTCCGTGCATATCGGAGCTTTCCCTCAAAATGAACGGCGGTTCCGTCTGTTTCCTTGTCGCTTAAAACCGCAAAGCCTTTTTCGACGGTTTCGCTGTCAAGGGAGTCGGTTTTGATTTTTTCTTCGGTGAAATAGATCGTATCCGCGATGCTTCTTTCGGTGTTTTTTCGGATTGTTTCGATTTCGCTCATGATGTAAGGCGAATTCTCAAAAAGAGACAGATCGTTTTTCATGACGGCGTATGTCCGTGCTTTTTCGGTAAGCGTGTTGATTTCTGCGCTGACCGCTTCACTTTTTTCCGGGTCATAGTTCGGCGAAAGACAATCGGAAAAATAAACGGGATTGTCCCTTTTTTGTCCGAGAATTCCGAAAGCGGCTTTTGCCGAGAATCCGACGGATACGACTGTCAGGAGAAAAAGAAGCAGGCATACCGCCGCTTTTCCTTTCTTTTTTGTCTTTTTCATAAAAGCCGCCTCCTTGATTAAAGATTGTCGGAAAGAGCCGCAAAGTCACGAAGCGTCAGCTTCTCTGCCCGGACGTTAAGATCGAGTCCGACGTTGACAAGTGCCTGTTCAACCGTCGGTTTCGGTATGCTAAGTCCCGAACTGATGGAGTTGAGAGCCGTTTTGCGCCGCATGGAAAAGGCGGCTTTGACAAGACGGAAAAACTTCTTTTCGTCGCCAACCGGAACGGGCGGTTCTTTTCGGACGGTAAGCCGGATGACGGCGCTGTCAACCTTCGGCATCGGCATAAACGAGCCTTTTTTGACATCGAAAAGCTTTTCGGGCTTTGAAAAATAATTCACACAAACGGTCACCGCCCCGCTGTCACGGGAGCCGACGGGTGCGGTAAGACGGTCGGCAACCTCTTTTTGAATCATGACCGTGACGCTTTCGATCGGGAGCTTCGACTCAAGCAGCATGGTGATGACCGGCGAGGTGATATAATAAGGAAGATTGGCGCAGACGGCGACTTTCATGCCGCCGAATTTTTCTTCGATGAGCTTTTTGAGATCAAGCTTCATAATATCGGCGTTGACGATTTCAACGTTGTCAAATTCTGCCAGTGTCTCGTCAAGCACGGGCAGCAGTCGGGTATCAAGCTCAACCGACACAACCTTTCTGGCTCGCTTGGCAAGCTCCTTGGTCAGTACGCCGATGCCTGCGCCGATTTCGATGACGCCGGTGTTTTCGTCCGCACCGCATTCCTCCGCCATTTTCGGGCAGACCGTGGGGTTAATAAGAAAATTCTGACCCAAGGCTTTGGAAAAGCTGAAGCCGTGGCGGGAAAGCACATCTTTTATTACACTGATATCGGAAAGTTCACTCATAAGCTGTCCTCTCTAAAAAAATATAGCTGCTGCGGGTGTTCTTTGTTTAAATATTCTATTGAAATTTACCCGTAATGTTGTATAATGTTATAGATATTATAAACGAGGTGATTTGTTATGTCAATTCTTGTTACCGGAGGAGCCGGTTATATCGGTTCCCATACCTGTATTGAACTGATAAAAGCCGGCTACGACGTTGTTGTGGTCGATAATCTTTACAACAGTAAAAGGGAAGCGCTCAAAAGAACGGCCGAGCTTTCGGGTAAGCAGGTTCCTTTTTATGAATGCGATATCCGTGACAAAGCGGGCCTGAGCAAGGTTTTCCGCGAAGAAAAAATCGACGCGGTCATTCATTTTGCCGGTCTGAAGGCGGTCGGTGAATCGTGCCGGAAGCCGCTCGAATATTACGACAACAATATCGGCGGTACGCTCACCCTTTGCGAAGTGATGAAAGAGTTCGGCTGTAAGAAGCTTGTTTTCAGCTCTTCTGCTACGGTTTACGGCATGAACAATGTTTCGCCGTTAAAGGAAACCATGCCCACAGGCGGAACAACAAATCCCTACGGAACCACCAAGTACATGATCGAGATCATTCTCTCCGACCTTTTCAAGGCGGACAACGAATGGTCAATCAGTCTGCTTCGTTACTTCAATCCCATCGGTGCGCATGAAAGCGGAAGAATCGGTGAGGATCCGAACGGAATCCCGAACAACCTTATGCCGTATATTTCACAGGTTGCCATCGGCAAGCTGCCGTGCCTGAGCGTTTACGGAAACGATTACGACACGCCCGACGGAACCGGCGTCAGGGATTATATTCACGTTGTTGACCTTGCTTTGGGTCATGTCAAAGCCGTTGCAAGAGTGCTCGGAAAGAACGGACTGGATATCTATAATCTCGGAACCGGCGTCGGTTACAGCGTACTTGATGTCATCAACGCTTTCGAAAAAGCAAGCGGAATCAAGATCAACTATAAAATCGTAGACCGCCGTCCGGGTGATATTGCCACCTGTTATTCCGACCCGTCAAAGGCCTTCAATGAGCTTGGCTGGAAAGCGGAAAGAGGACTTGAGCAGATGTGTGCCGATTCCTGGCGCTGGCAGAGTCAGAATCCGAACGGATACGACGCATAATCGCTTTTTTGAGGTCGCCTATACACAAAACAGGCTGTTCGCATATGCGGGCAGCTTTTTTTGTATAATTTCGAAAAAACGGAACAAATTGTTGACACCATGCGAAGAAACCGATATAATAATTTCATATTTTTCCGAATCTGTAATATGAGGTGGTTTCAATGGACAACGAGACGGTTGAAATGGCCGAAGAAAAGAGAAAAAAGCACAAAAAAAGACGCAAAAAGGCTTTGATGATAATTTTTATCCCGATTGCGGTGCTGGCGGCGGCTTTTGTGCTGTATACGATTTCACTCTATCTGAAGTATGATGCTCCATCGGATAAACCCGATGCTCCCGTTTACACAACAAGCGTTTATCAGAATGTAATGAAAACAAGTGCTGTTGACACCGGCAAGGTCTATACAAAAACCGAGCCGGTCGAGCTTGCGCTGAGCCGGAGCGGTCTTGAAACATTCGAAAAGTATTTGTCGGAGTACGCGGTTCAATATGATTTTGATGAACAATACGGAATCGAAGAAGCCTTGAAAAAATACGGAAATCGGGCTGCGGAACCGATCGGGAAGCACGCCCACGATATCCGGGTAAACGGAAAACTTGACGCCGATCACTTATATCAGCTTGTAAAAGAAAACAATAAAAAGTTCTTCGAAGAAAGCAGTTCGTCCAACTTTTATAAAGAGTATTCAGACAATCAGCTGAAAGAAATCTGCCGGCAAATGTGCGAGGCGCTTGAGGGGATTTCAAAAAAGGATCCGACGGTCGATCTTGATACGGTCTGCTGTTATCTTTACAATATTGCAATTATTGCCAAAACGGGCAGTCTGGATTTCGGCGGTTTTACCATGAATAACCGTTTTTATCTGAATTATAATATGATGGAAAGCGGCGGTTTTGCGATGGATACCGACGATATTGAGAAAACGACATTTTATCACGAGATGATGCACGCTTTTCAGTTCGCTTGCGATGACCTGAAAAAGGGCAATGAGGATCGGGTCGGAATTTGTTACAGAGACAACGATCAGAAAAGAGAGCCGCTGTTTTATAACTGGCTGATTGAAGGGTCGGCGGAGATGAATATGAGTCAGTATCTCGGCGTCCGCTATTCCACCTATAAAAATAAGATTTCCTATGTGGAGTCGGTAAATTTACTTTCCAATGTCGGATCGGGTGATGAACGGATCAGAACGGAAAAGCTTTGCTTCCAACGGGATGCCAATAAACTTTTTGAACAGCTTGAGGTGACAGAGGAAAACGAGAAAAAAGAGATCATCAAAATGATGTACAGCATCGAATTGCTTCAGGACAGTGAGGATGATTTTGAGGATTGGTATCAGAAGCAGTACGGTGTTGACTTTAAAAGCCATGAAGAAGAACGGGTAAAGCTTCGCTTGCTTCTCAAAGAGGATGCTTTGCTGTCGATGACAAAGCTCTTTTACCGCAACCTGGCAAGGCGGATTCATACGGGGAAAGCTTCTCTTCAGGACGCCTATTATCTTATGCGTCTGTGGGAATCGGATCTGAACAGACACATAGGCGATATCATCGGATACCGGGTATTTTTCAAAGAGTTTTATGACAATTATCTTGCAATTCAGAATACGTTTTTCGCGCTTCTTTGCGAGGAGAATGCTCTTGATAAAACCGAGGTCAGAAAAGATTTCGAACGGTACACGGTCGATACCGAAACAAAATCGCCCAACTGTGATCTGAATTTCTTTTCCGCCGAACGCAAAGGGTATTATCAGTATTTCCGGGAGAATTGTTATAATGAAAAGGCTCCGAGTATCCTGACTTGTAAAAAGCAGACAAAACAGCTGATAAAAGAGTATTCGATTGACGATTACAAAGCAAGCAAACTTCTTATCGATTAATAAAAAAGCATTTGCTCCGAAAGACAGGGCAAATGCTTTTTTGGTTGTGTAAATTCCTGTTTCTGTCAGTCGTACCGCCTTGCAATTCTTGCATATCGGTAATCGTCATAGCCGATTCCCTGAGAGGAGCGGTAGACGCTCATCACAAGTCCGATGGCAAGATAAAGACAGATCGTTGACGAGCCTCCGGCACTGATGAACGGAAGCGTGATTCCGATAACCGGAAGAAGCATGGTGCACATTCCGATGTTGACGACAACCTGGGCGACGATCATGAACATAACGCCGTAGCAAAGCATCAGAGCCGAAAAATTCTGAGAGTTTTTGCCGACCTTTATGATTCTGACGGCAAGAAATAAAAACAGTAAAAGCAGAATAAATGCGCCGACAAATCCGGCCTCCTCGCAAATAGCCGAAAAAATCATGTCGTTTTCTATCTCGGGAACGTAGGTGCTTTGGGTATACGGCCCTTTGAACAGTCCCGTGCCGAAAAATCCGCCCTCCTGCATCGCAACGGCGGCGTGCTGCTGCTGGTAAATTTCGGTCGAATAGGCTTCGGGGTTTATCAGCGCCAGAATACGGTTTCGCTGAATGTCGTCGAAGACCTTGTACCAGACGACCGGCGAAACGGCGGCAACCGCAAGAAGCCCGGCCGGAAAATACAGCCAATGAAGCCCGGCGGCGAACATCATGCCGATAAACATTAAAGCAAAGATCAGAGCGGAGCCCATGTCGCCGGTGACAACGACAAGTCCGATGGGAATGGCCGCATGAAGGCATAACAGGGCAACGTTTTTAAGTGAGGAAATGTTCTTTTTCACCTTGCCGAGATGGTAGGAAAAGGTGATAATAAAGGCAATTTTCAGTATTTCCGACGGCTGAAAATAGAGCTTACTTGTAATCTTCAGCCATGAGGTTGCATCGTCACGACCCTCGGGAGATATGGCAAGCGGCGTAAACAGCAAAAACATCAGAAACAGCGAGGCGGCGACGACAATCGGCCAGAGCTTGAAAATCAGGTCATAGTCGATATAGGAAATCACAAGACACGCGACCGTGCCGAGGATCAACGCCAGAATCATTACCTTCGCATCACGGGATATCCATTCGCCGTCCGACAGCGTTCTGTGGGTCGTGCTGGCGACCATGACAACACCGATGGCAGACAGGATCAGACAGATAAGAAATGTAAGCTTGTCCGTTTCCTTAAAGCCTTTTTTTAAAGATTTCAAAACCAAAATATCACATCCGAAATCAGAATTCATTTTATACGATCGATTATACAGCTATTATATAAGGTTTCGTTTCATAATTCAAGCAATAAATTCAGGTAACCGCTAAAATCCGACGTCATTTGCGGAATGTACCGGACAAAGTGAGTTTTCGGCACGTACCTTGACTTATCGCTTTTTTATGATACAATATTGATATTGATTTTTACCGGAAAGGGAAAGCTATGGATAAAGTTACCGTAAAAAGCGCCGAAGAAACAATGGCTTTTGCCGAAAGAGTTGCAAAACAGCTGGACAAAAAGGTTGTTCTTGCTTTTTTCGGCGGCCTCGGAATGGGTAAGACGACCTTTACAAAAGGTCTTGCAAAGGGTCTCGGCGTTACCGATGAGGTGTCAAGTCCGACTTTTGCTCTCGTTCACGAATACCGGGGAAAAAAGACTCTTTATCACTTCGATATGTACCGGGTCGAAAGCTGGGACGACCTGTATCAGACCGGTTTTTTCGATTATTACGAACAGGGCGGTATCCTTGCGGTCGAATGGAGCGAAAACATCGAAAATGCGCTCCCCGAAAACACGATCCGGGTAACATTTGAAAGAGGAGAAGACGAAAACGAGCGGATCATTACCGTGGAAGGGCAGGGTGCGTATGAAAATTTTAGCTGTTGACACAAGCGCCGTCTGTGCAAGCGTTGCGGTGACCGAGGACGACAAAATCATCAGCCTTTGTCAGACGAATGCGGGGCTGACCCACTCGAGGACGCTTTTGCCGATGATTGACGCAGCTTTACAAAACAGTGAGACCGACCTTGACAGCATCGACTTATTTGCCGTTTCGCAAGGTCCCGGCTCGTTTACGGGAATCCGCATCGGGATTGCGGCGATAAAAGGTCTTTGCGACGCGAAGGGCAAACGGTGCCTGCCGGTGTCCACGCTTGAGGGGCTCAGCTTGAATCTTCTCGGGCAGGACGTGATCGCCTGCTGTGTGATGGACGCAAGATGTAAGCAGGTCTATACGGCGCTTTTCGATATTGAGGGCGAAAAAATAACAAGGCTTTGCGAGGATAAGGCAATTTCGATTGAAGAGCTCGGAAAAGAGCTTTCGGCATATAAAAAGAAAATTGTTTTTGTCGGCGACGGGGCGGAAATCTGTCACAGCAGCTTAGGCTATGATATGGCACCGCCTGTTTTACGGTATCAGAACGCCGCAAGCGTTGCCTTTGCCGCAAAGCGGAAATACGATCGGGACGGAATTTGTGTTCCGGCGGGTGACGTGATGCCGGTATATTTAAGACTTCCGCAGGCAGAACGGGAGCTGAAGGCGAAAAAAGCGGGAAGCTGACAATCAGGTGCAGACTTACCGCGGCGGATGAAATTTTCAGTGTAACCACTCAGCTTGCCTTGGCTTATGATTTGCGGACTTCCCCATACGGAAAAGTCGGCTTTGCGGGTAAAAGCTTGCAGGAAGAACTGCGGAAATCCGCGACCGCAATTACGCATTACGCATTACGAATTCCGCATTGAAAAAAGTGCGGGGATTGAATCATTTCGGATTTAGTAAGAGAATCATTATAAATATCTATTAATAAAGGAGACAACAACCATGATAGCATTAGGAGCAGACCACGGCGGATTTGAACTCAAGGAAGCCATCAAAAAGCATCTTGACGAAACGGGAGTCGAATACAAGGACTTCGGAACGTATAGCACGGACTCGATCGATTACGCGAAAATTGCCTATAAAGCCTGTAAGGCGGTGACCGACGGAGAATGTGAAAAAGCGGTGCTTTGCTGCGGCACCGGTATCGGTATTTCCATGGCGGCAAATAAAGTCAAGGGTATCCGGGCGGCCTGCTGTTCGGACTATTTCAGCGCAAAGTATACAAGACTTCACAACGACGCCAATGCCCTTTGTCTCGGCGGAAGAGTGGTAGGTGCCGGTCTTGCCGTCGAGCTTGTTGACGTGTTCCTTAACACCGAATTTGAGGGCGGACGCCACCAGAGAAGAGTGGATCAGATTTCGGCGATTGAAAACGGCGAAGCGCTTTAATGGAAAACGAATGATAGAAAAAAAGATTCATTATTGTTGGTTCGGGCGCGGCGAAAAGCCGAAGAAAGCGCAAAAGTGTATTGCCAGCTGGAAAAAGTACTGCCCGGATTATGAAATCATTGAATGGAACGAGGATAATTTCGACGTTGGAAAGTATCCTTATGCCGTCTATTGTCTTAAAAACAAAAAGTACGCTTTTTTAAGTGACTTTGTACGGCTCGTTGTGATAAATGACCACGGCGGGCTTTATTTTGATACCGATGTCGAGATGGTTCGTTCGCCCGATGAGCTGTTACAATACGATGCGTTTTACGGCTTTGAAACCGATGAATTTGTCAATACCGGCGAAGGCTTCGGTGCGGTTAAGGGTCACGAAACCGTCAAAAAAATGCTGGAACTGTATCTTGCCTTAAAGCCGGACGAAAACGGAGCCTACCCGATTATCGGCTGTCCGCACCTGAACACCGAGGCGCTTTTAAGCTTCGGACTTGAACAAAACGGCAAAGAGCAGACGGTCGGCGGGGCAAAGATTTTGCCGGCGGATTATTTCAATCCGTATGATGACCCGACGGGCACGCTGAATCTTACGGAAAACACCGTCAGTATTCACTGGTATTCCAAAAGCTGGATGAGCAAAAAGACCGTTGTCCGGAGCGTTCTGACAAAACCGCTTCACAGAATTCAGAGAAGGCTTGGGAAAAAGATATGAAAAGCAACAACACACTGCGGGTGATTTATTCAAGTGATGACAATTATGCCCGTCATCTCGGTGCTTCCGTGTACTCACTGTTAGATTGTAACCGTGGCTATGAACAGGTTGTGGTTTATATTATTGAAAACAATATCAGCCGGGACAACAAAGAAAAGCTGACTGCGGTTGCAGACGGGTTTGATAATACGCAAATCTGTTTCATTTCGTTTGACAAATGGCGAGACAGTCTGAAACTTGATATGCCGTGGCACATATCGGTAAGTGCTTATGCAAGGCTTTTCGTATCTGAAATGATTGATTTAAGCATAGATCGCATTCTGTATCTTGACTGCGATATGATCGTTACTTCCTCGCTGAAAGAGCTTTGGGAAACCGACCTTTCGGGCTGTATTGTCGGTGCGGTTCAGGACGCTGTGCCGGATTCCATCAAGTCTGCTGTCGGGCTTGACAGCACGGACAAGTATTTTAACTCCGGCATGCTGCTGATTGATCTTGACAAATGGAGAAGCGAAAACATACAGGGAAAAATTACCGACTTTCTTAACGAGAAGAACGGAAGAGTGATTCACCATGACCAGGGCGTACTCAACGGCGTTCTGAAGGACAAAGTGAAGTTTGTGCCGTTAAAATATGACCTGATGACGGTTCACTATATTTTAGATTTCAAACACATCAATAAGTACTTTGATAATCATGCACAGTTTTACGGCGAAGAGGAAATCGAAACGGCAAAAAAAGAGCCGGCGATTCTTCATTACACGCCGAGCTTTACCTGCCGTCCGTGGGTAAAGGGCTGTAAGCATCCGTTGAAAGATTTGTATTGGCAGGCGCTTTCGAATACACCGTGGAAAGGCGCAAAGGAAGAAAAAAACACCGCAAAGTTTAAATCGAGACTGGTCGATTTCAGATATCGGAACTTTCCGTTCTGATCGGAGGAAACAACATGATAAGTGTAATTATACCTGTTCATAATGTCGAACGGTTTTTAGAAAAATGTGTAAAATCAGTTCTCGAAAATACTTATAAAGACATTGAAGTTATTTTGATTGAAAATGGTTCAACTGATTCAAGCAAAGAAATTTGCTTTCGGCTTGAAAAGGAAAATCCTTGTGTGAAGGTTATAGTAAGCGAGATTAAGGGTGTTTCAAGAGCAAGAAATCTGGGTCTTGACGCAGCGACCGGCGATTATATTACTTTTATTGACGCAGACGATTATGTCAGTCCGTATTATTTTGAAACATTGCTTTCCTGCCTTGAGAAACATAATGCGGATTTTGTAATGTGTAATTTTATAATGGGAAAAGCTGAAAACTACGATTTCCCTGATTTAAAAACAAATTGCACACGAATTACTGCCGATGACTTTTTGACGCATTTGTATTGTAAAAACGAATTCTTATACAGCAGTGTCGCTATGAAGATTATAAACAGAAAACTGGCTGATGTAAGATTTGATGAGGATATATCATATGCAGAAGACAGATCGTTTATGGCACGGGTAATAGCTAAAGTCGGTGAATGTGTGCATGTTGACCGAGAGCTGTACTATTATTACCGAGGGAATGGTAATTCAATATGTAACAACAAAGATCAGGATTTAAGAATGGATATGGTTTACAGCTTAATAAAAGATTTAGACTTTTTTAAAAGTTCATATTCAGTTAAACAGAATTGGGTAGATTCAATATATGTCAATTTGCTGTTGACTACGGCACAGAGAATGAAAATTGCTAAAAAAACCGGACGAAAAGATCTCATAAGAACATTAAAGCCAATTAACAAAGAAGCTCTTTTTGCTGTTGTCCATGCAAAGCATCTGGGCAAGATGAAATTAAGAATAATATTTGAATATTATTTTCCCAACACTCTCCAATTTTTATACAGAATTGTTCAAAAACTCAAGTTGAGGTAAAGAATGAAAAGCATAGCTATAATACATTCAAATATGGAAATCGGGGGCGCGGAAACAAGTCTCATCGGAATGCTTCAGACGTTTGACTACAGCAAGGTTAAGGTGACTCTTTATCTTTATGAAAAAACAGGCAGTCTGCTTTCGCTGATCCCTAAGCAGGTTACCGTTAAATCGGCGGGTGAAAAGTATGAAGCCTTGGTTTCGCCGATAAAAACGGCAATAAAAAAAGGACATTTGCTTATTACAGCTTCCCGTCTTTTTGCAAAGTATTTTTTCAAGATAAAAAACACGTTACGCCATTTTACTGACAAGGGTTATATATATAAGCAGTACTCACATTTTTTGGCTCTTCCGCTTTTACCGAAACTTGAGGGCGAATATGATCTGGCAATCAGTTTTAATGATCCACATTTTATACTGAACAAAAAAATCAATGCCAAGAAAAAGATCGGTTGGTTTCATACGGATTTTTCAAGAATCCGAGTTGATGAAAACCTTGACGAAAAAATGTGGGATCCGCTCGACTTTGTTGTCACCGTTTCCGAAACTTGCAAGCAGGCTTTTGACGAAAAGCACCCGAAGCTACGGAATAAATCCATTGTGATGGAAAACATTCTTTCAAAGCCGTTCGTAGAAAAGAGAGCCGATGAATTTACGGCCGACGAAATGAAAAAAACGGACGGAGAAACCGTGCTTCTTTCCGTCGGACGTTTTTCCGATGCCAAAAATTTCGACAATGTGCCCGAAATCTGCCGCCTGATAAGACAGCAGGGACTGAATGTAAAATGGTATCTTGTCGGCTACGGCGGCGACGAACAGCTTGTCCGAGATAAGATAGCCGAAGCCGGCATGAACGATCATGTCATTCTTCTCGGCAAAAAAGAGAACCCGTATCCGTATATCAAGGCTTGTGATGTATACGTTCAGCCGTCACGCTATGAGGGCAAGGCGGTCACGGTCCGGGAAGCGCAGATATTGAACAAACCGGTCGTGATTACGGCATTTGAAACCTCCGCAAGTCAGCTGACGGACGGGTTTGACGGTGTGATCGTTCCGATGGACAACGAGGGCTGCGCAAACGGAATTGCGGCAGTGCTTCGGGACGAAAAGCTTCAGCAAAAACTTGTTGAGAATACGAAAAAATCCGACTATACCAATGCGGCGGAAATCGAAAAACTTTACCGGATGGTGGAATAAATGAAAAGAATACTGATGCTTGATACGTCAATCGGAACCGGCAATATGGGCGACCATATCATTATGGAGTGTATTCGAAGCGAGCTTGCGCCGATCCTTGATAACAGCTTTGTTTACAATATGTCAACCCATCTGACATCATTTAACGAGCTTTCCGTGCTGAAAAATTTCAGCGTTGTCGAGGGGTATGCTTCCTGCGATCTGAAGTTTGCGGGCGGAAGCAATCTGCTTGTCAAAAATCTCCTGCATCCGTATCCGCAGTGGAATGTTAATAAGATCACCGCAAGACCGTTCGTCGGAACGGTTCTTGTCGGAGTCGGCGCCGGAGCCGGCGACAAAACCAATTCCTATACCCAAAAGCTTTACCGAAAAATGCTCAGCCACGAGTATTATCACAGTGTCCGGGATGAAAGAAGCAAGCAGTATGTTGAACAGCTCGGACTGAAGGCAATCAACACCGGGTGTGCGACCATGTGGATGCTGACGCCGGATTTCTGCGGTACGATTCCGAAGGCGAAAGCGTCAAGGGTGGTTTTTACGCTTACTGCAAGAATTGCTTCGAAGTCTGTTGACGAAAGGGATCAGCAGCTGATCGACATTCTTTTGAAAAACTATGACAAGGTATATTATTGGGTTCAGGGCGAGCACGATCTTGCATATTTTAACCGATTGAAGAATACAGAAAATATCACCGTTCTTCCGCCGTCGCTCAAGGCGTACGACCGTTTATTGTGCGAGGACGATCTTGATTATGTCGGAACACGGCTTCACGGCGGTATTTACGCCATGAGACACAGAAAGCGCGCCATTATTATTTCGGTCGATGAAAGGGCGTCGTCTATCAACGAAAGCAACAATCTCAACTGTATTACGAAAGACGAAATCGGCACGGCGCTTGAGGAAAAAATCAACGCAAGCTTTGCGACCGAAATCAGGATGCCGCTTGATAAAATCAAGGAATGGAAAGCGCAGTTTTCAGACTGAGGAGACAAAATGGAAAGTATCATTATCGGAGAAATCAAAAACAGCGGAAACCGGATCGACGTTGATCTCACGGTGTCCGACGGTTTAAAGAAGTATTTTAACAATACGCATTTTTTTGCGGAGTATTCGTGTGATACTTCCGATGTGCCGGACAGTGTTGCCGTTATGCCGGTTTTGTTAAATCTCCTGCCGTTTTCGTGGCTTGCCGACTGCATTGTCTGGGCGACAGAGGTGGACAGCGTTTTCTATGATGCGGTCATGCGGTTGAAAAACGGATTCCGGGAGCTTTATCCCGACTTGAAATTGGGCGGAACGCTCATAGCCGCAAAGCGGATCGACAACCGGTATGAGCCGCAACGGGAAGCGATGGCGCTTTTCACCGGCGGCATTGACGCAACGACAACGTTTTTGAGGATAAAAGACAAAAAGCCGATTTTGTTCAACACAAACGGCTGGTATCAGGACGAGATCAAACAGGACGATGTATACGATGCCGACAAGGCGGATATTACGGAAATTGCCGTGAAAAACGGTGTGGAGGCTTGCTTTGTACGCTCCGATTTTGCAACGTTTATCAGCGGCGGACTGGTCGGAAAGACTTTTTTAAAGAAAACGAAAACGACCTGGTGGTTTGGATTTCAGCACTCCATGGCTTTTTTGGGCTGTGCCGCTGTTGCCGGGTATCATTATAAAGTCAAATCCATATATATCGCCAGCTCCTATACAATGGGGCAGCAGTTTTTGTGTGTATCGGATCCGAGAACCGACAGCGAAATCAAATGTGCTTCGATGGATGTTATCCATGACGGGTATGAGCTTTCCCGACAGAACAAGGTCAGGGCCATAACCGGATACTGCAAAGAAACCGGTCGGTCGGTTCGGCTCAGGGTTTGTTCGTTTAACGATCATAACTGCTGTATGTGCGAAAAATGCTTTCGTTCTATGCTTGCTATTGCGGCTGAGGGCGGCGGAGATATGAAGGAATACGGTTTTACTTTTGACGGAACCCTGCTTTCTCAATTGAAAAAGTTTTTGCAGGAGCATATCGTGGATCTGGACGGAGCGCATGTTGTCTATTGGTATGATATTATTGCAAGAATGAAAGAAAACTATGAGAACATGAAGCATAAGGAAGTCTATGACTTTTTAAAGAATTTCGATTTTGAAAAGGAAAGAAAGAGATATCTGTTCCGGTATTACAGGAAGAACTTCTTCCGGATCATTAAAAGAAAGCTGTTTCATAACTAAAGGATAGGTGAATTATGGCGGAAAAAGGCAGGCTGCAAAAGTCGATGTGGAACCTTATCGGCGGTTTTTCGTATCGTCTGTTGTCCATGCTTACCGCATTTGTGGTAAGAACGATTTTTATCAGGTGTCTGAGTGAGGCTTATCTCGGCATCAACGGACTGTATACGAATATTCTCAATATGCTGTCTTTGGCGGAGCTCGGTTTCGGTACGGCCATGGTGTACAGTATGTATAAGCCGCTTGCCGAAAAGGACGACGAAAAGCTTTCGCAGCTGTTAAGGCTTTATAAAAGGGTATATACGATCATGGGAACGGTCATTCTTGTGCTCGGACTTGCGTTGATTCCGTTTCTTGACGTGCTGATCAAAAATAAGCCGGATGTGGAAGGGCTGACATTTTATTATGTAATGTTTCTTCTCAACACCGTTGTGTCTTATTGGTTCTTCGCCTACCGGAATTCGGTTCTTCATGCCGATCAGAAGTCGTATATTGTATCAAAATACAATTCCGCGTTTAACCTGATCAAGTCGGCCCTTCAGATTGTCGTGCTTTTGTGCTTCAAAAACTATACGGTATATCTTCTGACGCAGATTTTATGTACGATTGCCGAGAATATTGCTTTGGCTGTCAAGGTGAAAAAGGAATACCCCGGCGTTTTGCAAAAGAAAGAAAGCGAGCTTCCGAAGGAGGATAAAACGCGGATTTTCCGCGACGTAAAAGCTTTGATGCTCGGCAAGATTTCATTTGTAACACTCAGCAGCAGCGACACGATCATTATTTCGGCATTCATCGGCGTCAACTGGGTCGGTTTGCTGTCGAATTTTACGATGATTGTTGACGCTATCACCGGCGTACTGACGCAGATCACGTCCGCTATTTCCGCAAGTCTCGGAAACTTCTTTGCAAAAGAAGATAAAGAAGCGGGTTTTCAGCTCTTCAACCGTATTGAGTTTATGAATTTCTGGCTTTACGGGTTTTCTTCCGTTGCTCTTTTTGTGCTGCTCAATCCCTTTGTGACCGTCTGGATCGGTGAAAAGTTTACTTTGAGCAACATGATCGTGATTGCGTTGGTAATCCGCTTTTTTGTTGCGGGCTATATGAATACCTGCCAGACGTTCCGCTCGACGCTGGGTCTTTTTGTACAGGGGCAGTACCGGTCAATTGCGGTGGCGTTAGTGAATATTGCCCTTTCGATTTTGCTTTCAAAGCCGCTCGGTGTGGCAGGCGTACTGTTTGCCACTTCCATATCAAGACTTCTGATCAATATGTGGTATGACCCGTGGGTGCTCCATAGGGACGGCTTCGGAAAATCCGTCAAGCCGTTTTATATCCGGTATTCCTGGAGGATCGTCCTTCTTATTGCCGTATCGGTTCTGATGACGATGCTTTCCAAGCTGATTTTTGCCGGCGGAATCACGATTTTGCGGTTTGCGCTGATGACGGTGCTGACGGCAATCATACCGAATCTGATTTTTCTTGCCGTATTTTTCAGAACGGAGGAGTTTCGCTATTTTTGCGTTTTGATAAATGAAAAAGTGCTGTCAAAATTCAAAAAACAGTCTATTATTTCTGACTGATTAAATAATAAGCAGAGGAGAAAACATGAAGATGAACATTTCAAAGGAAGAAATCCTTGCCGGAGTGGAGAAGATGAATTCCTTCGGCACAAGACTTACGGGTAGTAAGGGACACAAGGATTTTATCGGCTTTCTGAAAGACGAAATCGGTAAAATGGGCTTTCAAATTTTCAGCGATCCGTTTTACTTTACCCGTTGGGAGGAAAAAAGCTCGTCGATAAAGCTGATTGACGGCGAAGAAGAAATCAGCGTACCGGTTTCGTCCGCATACCCCTATTCGGGACAGACCGACGAAAACGGAATTACCGAGGAGCTTGTTTTGGTTGATTCGCTGACGGATATCAAGGATGTCATGGGAAAAATTGCCGTTTTCAATGTGTCCAACATTAATTTTATTCCGAGTGAGGTTGCGTTCGACAAGCGTTCAAGCTATCCGGAGGACGTTGTGCTCGAGACAAAATACGAAGGCCCGGTTATTACAAGCTTTGTTCACTGCTTTTACGGAATTTTGTCTAAACTCGGCAAGGCAAAGGCGGTTATTCTGGTCTGGAAAGGACTTCATGACGACTGTATCAAGGGGCAGTACCTTTCGTTTATTCTCGGGTATCAGAATGTGCCGATGCTGTGGGTGACTGAAACCGACGGAAAAAAGGTGGTTGAAGCGGCAAAGGAACATAAAAAGGCAAATTTTGTTCTTACCGCCGAAACCGAGGAGAACGCATTCACCGAAAGCTTTTACTGCATTTTAAAGGGTAAAAATCCGAAAGAGACGGTGATCGTCAACACCCATACGGACGGCACAAACTGTGTTGAGGAAAACGGTCCGATCGCCCTTTTGCAGCTGATGAAAAATCTCCGTGACCGCGAGCTTGAAAGAACGCATATCTTTGTTTTCACGACCGGACATTTCCGCTTGCCGCGTTTCAAGGATATTCGGACGGGTGCCTTTCAGTCGGCTTCCCGTTGGCTTGCGATGCACCGTGAACTCTGGGACGGAAAAGGGGATCACTTCAAATGCGTTGCGAACCTTACGCTTGAGCACTTAGGCTGTAAGGAATGGCGCGACATCGACGGCGAATACAAGTATACCGGAAAGCCCGAGGTTGAGTTGGTTTATACCGGCAACAAGTTCGTTGACAAGCTTTATATCGACACGGTAAAGGACAGAAAAGACGTCCGCACCATGACGCTGCGGGGGCACAATGCCCTGCATTTCGGTGAGGGTCAGAATTTCTTTACGATGGGAATACCCGAGATCAGCCTTGTACCGGCGCCGTATTATCTTTGCGTGGTCAGCGACAGCCACGAGATGGAAAAATTTGACGCTGAGCTTATGACGCAACAGACGGAAACCTTTATGCAGCTGATTGAAAAAATCGAAACCATTCCGGCAAAGCAGCTGGGCAGAAGCGATTTTTACTCCATTGTAAAAGCGAAGAGTGTTTCGGGCGGATATGATTTCAGCTTAAAAGGCCTCATAGAGAAAATCAGCAGTAAATAAAAGAATAGAATTGATCTACCCAGAATAACGGAGCAACAAAATGGAACTGACGAAAAAAGATACCAAGATGATACAAGGGCTGTCTGTTCTTGCGATGGTATGTCTGCATTTGTTTTGCCGATACGACTATCAGCAATTGTATCAGCCGTTGATTTTTATAAAAGGATTGCCGCTTTGCTTTTACTTCGGGCAGCTTTCCGATTTTTGCGTGGCGGGTTTTGCGTTTTGCAGCGGGTATTCTCATGCGGCGATGTTCGAAAACACCGACCCGAAAAGCTATTATAAAAGACGGCTGAAAAGCCTGCTTTCGCTATATCTGAATTATTGGCTGATCGTCTGTGTGTTTGCCGTTATCGGACTTATCACGAAAAACAGCACGATTCCCGGTTCTTTCACGGAGTTTCTGTTGAATTTTGCTTCTTTGAAAAACAGCTACAACGGGGCATGGTGGTATATGCTTGTCTATGCAATCATCGTGTTTGCGTCGCCTTTGCTTCTGACGATCAACAAAAAGCTTCCCCGTGTTCCGGCTTTCGGCTTGTATCTGGGGCTGTTGGTGGCTTCCCTTTATTTTTGCTATTACGCCGGAATCGAAAACCCGATTGTGACCCGTCTTTTGCTTTATGCGGTGACCGTTTGTGAATATATGATCGGCGCGGCTTCCAGAAAAGCCCGGATTTTCACTTGCTTCGGCAAAATAAACAACAAATTGGAAAGCAAGAAGCCTTTAAAAGCGGTTAAGTATACGGTATTCTTATGTGCTTATCTTGCCATGCTTCTTTTCCATTCCCTGGTTTCAGGAAGTATCGCCCTGGCATCGTTTTTGGGATATGCGATCATTGTGATTTTTCACTATACAAAAAAGCCGGCTTTTGTCGAACGGTTTTTCCTGTTCATCGGAAAGCATTCCACCAATATCTGGCTGACCCATATGTTCTTTTACACCATCCTGTTTGAAAATTTTGTCTTTATCGCCAAGTACCCGCTTCTGATTTTTATTTTTATGCTTGCAATAACCGTGGGAATATCAGTTGTTTTGAACAAAGTTCTTACACTCAGGAAATTTCTTCCTGTATTGAAACCGGCTGAAGCTTGAAAAAGCGCGGTAAACGTTTTTTCGGCGCAGTTTATATAGAAAATAACAACATCGGACAGCCGGCGTGACAGACAAATTCAGTCCGTTACCCGATTCAAAAAACAAAACAAAAGGAGAAGAAAATCATGCAAACCATCAAAAGAGCCATTGCTACCTTCCTTGCGTTCGTAAGTCTTTTCTTTACGACCGTAACGAAAAAGGACGACGCCGCCAAGGACGAAAAATTCCGAGTCACTTCCTATGTGATTGCCGACCGTGTGCTTGACAAAAGCCGTCTTTACACCGAGGATTTCGACATTATTACGGATGTCATTCTTTTCGGCTGTGTGAGATTTGACGCAAAAGGTGAGCTTGCCGTTGAGGAAGAAAACCTGACCACTGCGCTTGAAAATCTCAGAGAAGTCATCGGCGAAAGGGACGTACAGATCCATATCAATCTCTTAGGTCCCGGGCCGCTGAAAAGCCACGGCGACGTCACCAAAGATCTGAACGATCAGGGCAGACAGCATACCCTTGCGTTCCGAAGCGGTGTGCTTGAGGAAAATATTGTCAATCTTGTCAACAAATACGGCTTTGACGGTATTTTCTTTGATTATGAATATCCGCTCAACTATATCAACTGGACGCCGTTCAATCAGTTCTTAGTCCGTCTTGACAGTATGCTCGGCGACAAGCTTCTCGGTCTTGCCGTCACCGAATGGGATTTAAAGCTTTCCCCGGGTTCGTTTATGGCGGTTGACCGCTTCGAAGTCATGCTTTACGACATCTATGACGACGAGGGCAAGCACTCGACCCCCGAAAGGGCGATTGAGCTTTCCAAAAAGCTGAAGCTTTCCGGTGTGCCCGAAGAAAAGTTTGATTTCGGTCTGCCGTTTTATGCAAGACCGACCGACCACGATACCTATTGGTACGACTATGCGGGCTTCAGTGACAAGCTTGACGAAAACGGATACTACTATGACAGCGAAATCGACAAGACGTTCTGGTTCAACCGCCCGGCGGATATTGCCCAAAAGACGCAGTATGCGCTTGACAAAGGCTTCGGCGGCGTTATGATCTGGCATTACACCTGCGACCTTCCGTCAAGTGATCCGAAGTCGCTTCTCGGTGCCGTCGGTGATACGGTTAACAACTACAAGCCTGCCGAAAACAGCGGCTTACCCTGCTGAAAAAAGAAAAATCTGTGACTTGACAAAGGCAAATTGCAGTGATACAATACAGATTGTAAATCCGATACAGGAAATCGTTGACGAAGAAGGCCGATTTCGTAAAAAAGCCGAAAGAGAGCTTGCGCCGAAGGCTGAAAACGCAAGCAGGTTTTTGAAAAAGGCTACCGCTTCCGAGTGCACAGCGAAGCAGAAATGATAAGCTGCGCCGTATGACTGCGTTAAGGTCGTTTGAGAGCCGCTTTTTTTGCGGAATACGGGTGGAACCGTGGAGAATTAAGTATCTTCACCCCGGTACAGTTTCGGCTGTATCGGGGCTTTTTTTGTGAAAAGTGAAGAGTGAATAGGGAAGAGGTGCGGTCGCGTGGCGACACCAATGCCGGGGGCACGGCACCTGATTGAAAGCTGAGTGCCCGAGCCATGAGTTGAGCGACAAATTTGAGTTTGTCGGGATAAAAGCCGTCCCCTTTGGGGAAGGTGGCGGCGAAGCCGTCGGAAGGGGTTCTGACATCTACCTCTCTGTTTATCTTATCTATCGGTCAGTTTGTTCTCCTTTGCTGTAACTTCTTCTATTCTTCTACCTTTGCGCTAATGCCGCGCGGGCACTTACTTTCTGACAGGCGCGTCAGAAAGTAAGCAAAGAACGCTTTTGGTACGCATTTTCTCAGCCGAGTTTTTTCTCGCCCTTTAGGGGCGGAGAAAAAACTGCGGGTCGAAAACGCTCCAGTCAGTCTGTACTGACGGCAGTGTTCAAGCGGGTCAGGCACAGCGATCTGAAACAGGAAAACACGAAGCGTTAATCGCACCTTCGTAGTAACAATCGATCTGATCTCTTCCGTGCCTGACGTAGCGGAAGACAGACTGATCGATTCAATAAAAACGCTTGCAGTCAGCAAGTGAAAATATACTCGGTTCTGCTTTTTCGTTTTCATAACTTAAAGTTATAGGTGAAATAGATTTAGATTTGCCAACTCAAAGTTAGCACAAATAAAACA
>JALEYA010000230.1 GCA_022779945.1 Oscillospiraceae bacterium
TTATCACCGTTCCCGCTTACTTCACGGACTCTCAGCGTCAGGCAACCAAGGACGCAGGCAAGATTGCCGGTCTTGACGTCAAGAGAATCATCAACGAGCCCACAGCGGCCGCTCTTGCCTACGGCATCGATAAGGAATCCGACCAGAAGGTTATGGTTTATGACCTCGGCGGCGGTACGTTCGATGTTTCTATCATCGAAATGGGCGACGGCGTTCAGGAAGTTCTCGCAACTGCCGGTAACAACCACTTAGGCGGCGACGACTTCGACCAGAGAATTATGGACTGGCTTGCAGACGGCTTCAAGAGAGAAAACGGCATCGACCTTCGCGGCGACAAGATGGCGATGCAGAGACTCAAGGAAGCCGCTGAAAAGGCAAAGATCGAGCTTTCCGGCGTCACCACTTCCAACATCAGTCTTCCGTTCATCACCGCAGACGCAACAGGCCCGAAGCACCTTGAAACAACCCTTACAAGAGCAAAGTTCAACGAGCTGACCGCTGACCTTGTTGACGCAACCATGGGACCGGTTCGTCAGGCGATGGCGGACTCAGGCCTTAACCCGAGCGACATCGACAAGGTGCTCATGGTCGGCGGTTCTTCCAGAATCCCCGCTGTTTCCGACGCTGTCAAGAGCTTCATGGGCAAAGAGCCGTTCAAGGGCATCAATCCCGATGAATGCGTTGCTATCGGCGCCGCCATTCAGGCAGGCGTTCTCGGCGGCGAAGTTAAGGGTATGCTTCTTCTTGACGTTACACCGCTTTCACTCGGTATTGAGACCATGGGCGGCATCAACACCAAGATCATCGAAAGAAATACCACTATCCCGACCAAGAAGAGCCAGATTTTCTCGACCGCTTCCGACAATCAGCCGTCCGTTGAGGTTCATGTTCTTCAGGGTGAGCGTGAATTTGCAAGAGACAACAAGACCCTCGGCGTATTCAGCCTCGACGGTATCATGCCGGCAAGAAGAGGTGTTCCGCAGATCGAGGTCACCTTCGACATCGACGCCAACGGTATCGTTCACGTTTCTGCCAAGGATCTCGGCACCGGCAAGGAGCAGTCCATTTCGATCACTTCCTCGACCAATATGTCCAAAGAGGATATCGAAAAGGCCGTTCATGACGCAGAACAGTTCGCAGAAGAGGACAAGAAGCGCCGTGATGAGGTTGATACCAGAAACGAAGCCGATCAGCTTGTTTATCAGTGTGAGAAGATCATTTCCGAAAACGGCGACAAGTTCGACGCCGCCGACAAGAGCGAGCTTCAGTCGAAGATTGACGCACTCAGAAGCGCCCTCACCGGTCAGGATCTGAACATGATCAAGAACGAAAAGGAAGCTCTTCAGCAGACCTTCTATAAGATCAGCGAAAAGCTTTATCAGCAGACAGCGGCTCAGCAGGGTGCTCCCGGTGCGCAGGGCTTTGACCCGAACAATTTCACGGGCGGTGCACAAGGCGGATTTAACGGCGGTGCAGGCGATGCCGGTCAGCCGAACGACGGTTACACCGATGCCGGCTATACCGACGCAAACTTCACAGACGCGAACTAATGCATATATTATAATGAAAAGGGCTGCGAAACAAACAGCCCTTTTCGGACGTCAGAATTCAGATGTTAGATATTAGATGTTAGATATTAGACGTCGAATGTTGAATAACGTATCGGGAAGAAACTTAGACATCTAACGTCTAAAATCTAAAATCCAAAATCCAAAGGTGAGATACATGGCAGATAAGAGAGATTATTACGAGGTCCTCGGTGTCAGCAAGAACGCATCGCAGGACGAAATCAAAAAAGCATACCGTCAGTGCGCCAAAAAGTACCACCCGGACTTAAATCCCGGCGACAAAACAGCCGAGGCCAAGTTCAAGGAGGCAAACGAGGCTTACGAGGTTCTTTCCGACGAGCAGAAGAAAGCACGCTATGACCAGTACGGCCATGCAGGTGTTGACCCGAACTTCGGCGCCGGCGGGGCGGGGGGCTTCGACTTCGGCGATATCGACCTCGGCGACATTTTCGGTAGCTTTTTCGGCGGTGGCTTCGGCGGCGGACGACAGCAAAACCCGAATGCACCGAGAAAAGGCTCGACCGTTCAGGCATCGGTCACGATTTCTTTTGAAGAAGCGGCAAAGGGCTGTAAGAAGAAGCTGAACATAACGAGAATCGAGCATTGCAGTGAGTGCGGCGGCACGGGCTGCCAGAAAGGTACAAGCCCCGAAACCTGTCCGAACTGCGGCGGCAGAGGGCAGATCAATCAACAGCAGAGAACGCCGTTCGGCGTGATGAGCACGATGAAAACCTGCCCGAACTGTGGTGGCAAGGGCAAGATTATCAAGAATCCGTGCAGTAAGTGCAGAGGCACGGGCTTTGAGCCGAAGCCGGCAACGGTTGAGGTGGACATTCCGGCCGGTATTGACGACCGTCAGGCACTCAACGTCAGAGGCGCCGGCAACAAGGGTGAAAACGGCGGTCCGACAGGCGACCTGAGAGTGCTTATCAACGTCCGTCCGCATCCGTTTTTTGAGCGGGACGGTTTTGATGTCTGGTGCGATTTTACGGTTACGTTTACACAAGCTGTCTTAGGTGATACCGTTTACATTCCCACGCTTGACGGAAAGGTCAAATACGACCTTCCGGCAGGTACGCAGCCGGGTGCGGTTTTCCGCTTCAGGAACAGAGGTATTCAGCAGCTCGGCGGCAGAGGTCGGGGCAATCAGTTCGTCCGGATCGTGGTTGATGTGCCGAAGAACCTCAATGCAAAGCAGAAGCATTTGCTCAAGGAGTTTGACGATTCGCTGACGAACAAGCCGAAGAACAATATTGACGACGGAACGACGGTCGGTGAAGAAAAGAAGAGCTTTTTTGATAAATTCAAACTGTAACCGGGTGAAAGAAAACCGGGCAAAAACCTTATATATATGGTATAGAGAAACGGACTGCATTTTGCGGTTCGTTTTTTTTGTGTGGCCGGAGAAAAGTGTACCGTTTGGGACAAAATATCACCTTATCGGGGATGACGGGGCACAACAGATGTTAGATCTTAGAGATTCGATGTTAGAAAAGGTCGCGGGCTGACTTTGTACCGGAGGAAAGCCGTTTTCCGCAGAGTCGTTTGTCTTGTAAAGGAAACCTCGTAGATTATAAGCGGCACTGCTGTCAGAGGAATACTACATATCTAACAATGCTAACAATTTATTTATACAAAATTCATCAAAAATGACAATTGCAAAAATCCGACACTTTTTGTAAAATAATACTGTATATTACTATACAAAATTATGCTCGGTTTCTCCGTCAGGGGCACCGGGACAAAAAAAGGAGGATTTTTTCATCATGAAAAACAAAAACAGAACGGCCAAAAAGCTGTTGGCGCTTGTTTTGTCGCTGATGATGATTGTCACGGCTTTGCCGATGGCGGTTCTTCCCGTCAGTGCGGCAGGCGAGGTGACGATCAACACCACCAGCTCAACAAGCGGTGTCGTTGTCATTGGCGGTAACAGCAGATGGTCAAACAGTACGTTTAACATCGTTAATGACCAAGAGGCCGGTAATACCTCTGCAGGTATTATTCAGTACGACATTTCTTCTCTTCGCGGGAAGAAGATTACTTCCGCAAAATTTACGGCAGTAGTTGATTCTGTTGATAGTGACAATCAGCCGACAGGCTTCTTCTATTCAACATCAGCTGCTTGCGCAACTTATGTAACAAGTGGAGGTAAAGAGACTCAGAACGTCGGCGGTAACACCGGCGCCGGCGTTATCGGCTGTAACAGTCTTCTTTCAAAGCTTGGAACAACAAGCTCTCACAAATTCGGCGAGACAAAAGCTGCCGGAACGGTTGAGTTTGATATCAAAAATGCTGTTCAGCGTCTTGCTGACGGCAATGTTTCAACGCTCTATGTTATCGTTGCCAAAACAAAGGCCGGCGGTTCGGGCAGTTCGGGCGGTTGGACCGACACAAAGGTCAGACCTGCCGCGCAGAGGCTTTATGTAACAGCAGCAGATAAGCCGGCTGCCTTTACTGATGCCGCTTACGGTTCTGTTGATTGGACGACTCCCGCAATCACCACCGTTCACGGCTCGTTCTATAACGATAATGATAATGTATCCGATGCGGAATATGCTCAGATTTACCAAAATCTTATCTATGCCGAAAACGCTATCGGTTATGACAATGCGGCGGCCGGTACAGGCATCGGAAGTAACAAGAACTCCGCTGATCCCTTTGACGGAAACGATAAGGTTTACGGCGTGAGAAGGATTTATTATCCTACGGTAGTCATGCTCTATGACGGTCAGACGATACCCAAATTCGGCTCGATGTTTTTGATGGATCCGAATAACAAGCCCTGGAACTGGGGCTGGGGTAACATCAGAGCTTTCTCCGCAGGCTTCAGCGGTAATCAGGATGCGCTGACCTTTACCGGTAACTGGAGAGGCGTAGACGGCGGCATGAACAACCAGTGGAACTATATTTCTCACGGAGATTCAGACGTTACCTCCTACGATCAGAGCAGCGGTTATTATAATACCGGCTCAGGTGATACCAGATATTTCTCCAATATTATTACTTACCAGGGCTCAGATTTTTCCGCAAGCTATAAAACAATTACACCTTCGTTCTTTAACAGAGTAGGTCATGACGCCGGAAATAGCTATATGACATACGATTCCGTCAAATCTGTTTATGTCCTTAACTATAAGAAGGCACTTGACAAGATTGCCGAAATGAAGTCATTTATGAATTCGTTCAATCAGAATGACTGGACAATCAAATCTGTTAACGCATTTTATACGGCAATCAACAACCTTGTTCAGTTTAACCCTTCGGCGTTAAAGTATAGTTACGCGTCTAACACCGCCTCCGCAGTACAAGCTGCTGCCAATGATATGGATAGCCTTATCGCTGCTGTGGATACGGCAAAGGCTAATCTGAGGCACGGTGTAACATTTGTATTCACCAACGGAACAACGAAAGTTTTTGAAGTTGCAGACGGCGGCTCCGTTACGGCACCTGCCAATACGGCAACCTATATTGAGACTTCCGGCAACACGCACACAAGACACACTTATTCGTGGAATGCAACTGCAACTAATGTAAAAACCAATCTGACCATTTCGGAAGTTGATACAACGGAAAGCGTTCCTTGTAACTTTGTAAGGACATCAACGAGAACAGAACAATCCTGCACAGACGCCGAAGTGGCTATCTTTACTTGCTCGAATGCAGACGGCTTCGCCGGCTGCGGTGCAACAGAAGAAAGGGTTGTTAATCCTGCTCTCGGACATGACTTCACAGAAAAAGTTATTGATGAAGCACATCTTAAATCAGCTGCCACCTGCACAGCTTATGCGGTTTACTATTATGACTGCTCAAGATGCGACGTAATGGCAACTGACAGCGACACGAACCCGACATTTGAAGATACTGATGCCGGCTATGGCACTCATAAGTTCGATGTACAGTCAACCGACGCACAATATCTTGCTTCTGAAGCTACCTGCACGGCAAAAGCAACCTATTATTATTCCTGCTCCGTTTGCGGCGAAAAGGGTACAGAAACCTTTGAATCCGGCGAACTTGCCGCTCATACCCTTACGCATCATGAAGCAAGTGCCGCAACCTGCACCGTTGCCGGTAACAGTGAGTATTGGGAGTGCTCGGTCTGCAGCAAGCTGTTCTCCGACGCAGCCGGTACCACCGAAACAACACTTGCTAATGTAACCATTCCGGCAACCGGCGCACACACCGGCGGAACCGCCACCTGCCAGAAGAAAGCTGTCTGCGATGTCTGCGGTCAGGAATATGGCGAGTTTGGCGCACACAGCCTTAAAGCTGTTGCAGAAGTTCCGGCAACCTGCGGAGCCGCCGGCGTAAAGGCTCACTACGCTTGTACGCTTTGCGGCGCAAAATTCATGGACGCTGACGGCAACACCGCCGCAACAGACGCCGATCTTGCGATTGCCGCAACAGGCGCACATACTTGGAGTTACACAACCAACGGCGAAGCCGACCACACCAAGACCTGCTCTGTTTGCTCGGCAACACAGACGGAGGCTCATACATGGGTCGCCGGCGTGGTTAAGACCCCGGCCACCTGTACAACAACAGGCGTACAGACTTATACCTGTTCCCTTTGCAATCAAGAAAAGGATCAGACAATCAATGAACTTGGTCACGATTTCACCGAACAACTTGTTGATGCCGATCATCTGAGATCAGCGGCAAACTGCCAGTATGCAGCGACCTACTGGTATGACTGCTCAAGATGTGACGTGAAGTCAACCGACAAATACTTCTTCAACGGCGGCAAGGACGCTTCCAACCATACCGGTACGTTCCGTGATATTGCCGGTCAGCCTGCGACCTGCTATCAGGATGGTTGGTCTGATTATCGGATTTGTAACGGCTGTAATCAGCCAGTAGGATATACAGTTTATAAAAAGACTGCTCATACGTTTGAAACTACCACTTCGAATAACAACGGCACACATTCACAGATTTGTTCCGTATGTAGAGACGCCAACCGCCCGGTTTACACATATACGGCCGACTGTACCTACACATGGGTAGTAGATGCCGACGCAACCTGCGGTAACGGCGGAACCAAGCATCAGGAATGTTCGGTCTGCGGATATAAGAACGGTGTAACCGAAACTATCCCGGCAACAGGCGAACATACATGGGACAGCGGCACTGTTACACCTCCGACCTGCACGACAGAAGGTTATACAACCTATGAATGTACTGTCTGCGGCGCAACAAAGGTTGAAGACAAGGTTGCCGCATCAGGACACAGCTA
>JALEYA010000231.1 GCA_022779945.1 Oscillospiraceae bacterium
TAATATATGTCAAGTAAACTTGAAAAACGATACGGGTTGCCCACCGCAATTGCCATGGTAATCGGAATCGTTGTCGGAAGCGGCGTATTCTTTAAAGCCGAAAAAATCCTTGCCGTAACAAGCGGTAATTTACCGACGGCCATTCTTTCGTGGTTGGTCGGCGGTCTGATTATGGTTGTATGCGCGTATACGTTTGCGGTCATGGGAACCAAATATGAAAAAGTCAACGGCATTGTCGATTATGCCGAAGCGATTGTCGGCTCGAAATATGCGTATATCGTCGGGTGGTTCATGGCGACGATATACTGTCCGACCATCGGATGTGCTCTGATGTGGCTTTCGGGGCGGTATTTCGGTGCGCTTTTCGGTTTTCCGGCAACAAGTCCGCAGGTCATGGTTCTGTCTCTGCTTTTCCTTGTCGGGACATATGCCGTTAATGCGCTTTCTCCGAAATTAGCCGGAAAGGTTCAGGTCAGCGCAACGGTCATCAAGCTCATTCCCCTTTCACTTATGGGCATTGTCGGAATCATCGCCGGGCTTATTAACGGTGTCACTGTTGAAAACATTGCCAATATGGTGGATAAAACATCGGCTGACGGGGTGTATTATGCCGTACCGCGGACAAGCTTTATTGATTTAAAATCGCTTTTTCCGGCTGTCTGTGCAACCGCTTTTGCGTACGAAGGCTGGATTATGGCTACCACGATCAATTCCGAGCTGAAGGACGGTAAAAAGAACCTTCCGAAAGCATTGATTGCCGGCACGATTGGCACAATGGCAATCTATATTCTGTATTATGTCGGTCTTGCCGGAGCGGTCACCACACCGGAACTGATGAACAACTCGGCTTCTTACGCCTTTACCAGGCTTTTCGGCTCTGTTGCCGGAACGATTCTTACGGTTTTTATTGTCGTTTCCTGTCTCGGGACGCTGAACGGAATTATGATGAGCTGCACACGAGGCATGTATTCGCTTGCCATCCGGAATGAAGGTCTTTCCCCCGAGGTTATGAAACAGGTCGACAAAAAGACCAATATGCCGACAAACTCGTCGGTTTTCGGGCTGCTTATGACCACTGTTTGGTTCTTCTATTTTTATGCCACACAGCTTCAGACCGATAATGATCCGTGGTTCGGTCCGATCGACTTCGATCCGACGGAGCTTCCGATTATTGCAACCTATCTGTTGTATATCCCGATTTTCATCATGATTATCGCGAAAGAAAAAGACCTTTCTTTCTTTAAACGTTTTGTTACACCTGCGCTTTCGGTTGTGGGATCATGTGTGATGATTTATGCCAGTATCAAAAGCCACGGAATCGATAATCTTTGGTTTTTACTCATTTTCGGCATCATCGTTCTGATCGGATTCCTGTTGCCGAACGGAAAAAGAGCCCGGAAAGACAAGTAGATATTTTGAGATTGCCTTTCGTAAAAATCCCCTGCCGAAATCACACGGCAGGGGATTTTTATGTACCCGGATAGGTACTGCCTAAACCGAAGCTGACGGTCAAAGCTTCATCAATTTTTGTCATATCACTTTCACAAAGATTGCCCATTTTTTCTTTCAACCGGCGTTTGTCAAGCGTCCGGACCTGTTCAAGCAAAACCACCGAGTCCTTGGCAAGACCGCAGTTGTCGGCATTCACTTTGATGTGAGTCGGCAAACTCGCTTTTGTGTGGCGGCTTGTTATGGCGGCGGCTATGACCGTGGGGCTGAATTTGTTTCCGACGTCGTTCTGAACAATGAGAACCGGGCGGATTCCGCCTTGCTCACTTCCGACAACGGGACTTAAATCGGCGTAAAAGATATCGCCTCGTCTTATATTCATCATTAAAACTCCTTTTCGCTGATTGCATTGTTATTATGATCAGCTTTGCGGCGCTTTAATCGTTCGGGGAGCAAATTTTGCAAGGCAAAATGATTGCCTGTTTCATTCTATGAAGGACAGGTAAAAAAGGAACCGAAGCCGTAGAAAAAGAACGGCTTCGGTTCATGTTAAAATTCAAGCTGATTGATAATATCCTTTAAGATATTGGCGCTTGCGTGAAGCTTGTTGACCTCATCATAGGAAAGGTTCAAGGGAACTTTTCCCTGGATTCCGTTCGGTCCGACAAGAGTAAGCGTACTCAGGCAAACGTCCTCCAATCCGTATTCGCCGTGAGCCATGGAGGAAACGGTTACGATGGAATCGTACGCCGACATGAGCACCTCACAAAGGCGGCAGACGGCAACGGCAATTGCATAAAACGTTGCACCTTTATTTTTGATAATAACGGCGCCGGACTCATGAATATAATCAACAAGTCCTTTTTTATCGACCGGCTCCAGTTCTTTCTGCGCACTCATGGATTCATAATAATCGTCAAAGTTACAGCCGGAAATTGCGGCGCACGACCACGGAACAAACGAGGAATCACCGTGCTCGCCGAAAACATAGGCGTGAATGTTCTTCTGCGCAACATTCAGCTGCTGAGAAAGAGCAAAACGAAGTCTCGTTGTATCAAGCAGCGTACCTGAGCCGATGATCTGATTTTCGGGAAGTCCGGATATCTTCGTGAAAACATAGGTGATAATATCGACAGGATTGCTGACAATTATATAAAGCGCTTTCGGCGCAGCCTTGACAATCTCGGGGGCAATCGATTTAATGATGTTGACGTTGGTCTGCGTAAGCTCAAGACGGGTCTGTCCCGGCTTTCTTCCGACGCCTGAAGTGATGATGACAATATCGGAATCGGCTGCGTCTTCATAGTCACCGGCGATAATCGAAATCGGATCTCTGAAGCTTGTGCCCTGGACGATATCCATGACCTCGCCTTCAACCTTTTCTTTGTTGATGTCGATTAAAACGATTTCGGAAGCGATTCTTTGGTTAGAAAGTGTATAGGCAATGGTTGAACCTACACTTCCCGCACCGATTACAGTAATCTTGTTGTTCATGATCTAAACTCTCCTTTGAACTTCAAGCCGCAATGCGACTGTGCTGATTGCTTTGTATTTTATCACAAGAGTCCGGCTCTGACAACAGCATTTCGATAAAAATTTATTTTTTGGTTACTTCAATAAATAAATATCAAATTATCGATTTAATTCTATTCAATACTACACATATAAAAAATGATATAACCTTATGCCGTCAATACGCATAAGCTGCTGTCAGTCCGTCTATATTCCGTTTCATCAGACTGACGTAGGTTTCACCGTTTGCATAATCGTCAGCGGAAATCACATGACAGGAATACAGCGTCATGACCTTGGCTCCCGTAGCTTCACTGATCGAAGATGCAATGTTCCCTGTACTGAGATCCACCTTGAAAACTACGGGAATCCTTTCGCTTTTAATTTTGTTCATCAGAAATGCAAGCGTAACGGGATTCGCCTCCGTTTGTGCCGAGCAGCCGGGAAAGGCGGCATAATACCGGAACGAATATCGGTCGGCAAGATAGCGGAACGGAAAGCGGTCGCCGACAACGAAATACTTGTCCTTTGCAGAAGCGCGGAGAGCTGAAAATGCAACGTCAAGACCTTGGAGTTCGTCCATATAGCTTTCCGCATTATTCTGATAATATCCTGCGTTATTCCCGTCTTTTTCGCACATGGCGTTTAAAATGGCATTCGTAATTTTGATCGCGTTTGTCGGCGAAGTCCAGACGTGTTCGTCATATTCCGCCTCGCCTTCTTCGTCCTCTGCCTCCATGCCTTCAACAAGCTTTTCGGTTACGGCACCCGTAACCTGCATCATTCGGATCACGGCGATTTTCTCCGTATCGATTGACCCGAGAATATCTTCGACCCATTCATCGGATTCGCCGCCGCCGTAAATGAACACGTCGCAGTTCTGAATCTTCATAATGTCCTGCGCAGTCGGCTCATAGGTGTGACTTTCCTCACCGGGAGAAAGCAGCATGGTCGTTTCGGCCCGACCTTTACCGATCTGACGGGCAAAATCATACGGAGCAAAGCTTGTCGCAACAACGGAAAGACGTTCCTTTTCTGTGACATTAACTTCGCCGCCAAGACACAAAAACAAAAGGAAAACAAGAGAAATGACACCAACCGCGGCGGCGCAGATCTTTTTGAATTTTTCGGCTTTATGTCCTTTCGGGATCGAGAGAATTCTATCAATAAGCGTGAAAACGGCAAGAGCAAAAATGTTCACGCATACAACGCTCGCCCCCGTCGGCGCCGTAAAGCGGATCGAGACAAACAGTCCGAACAAAAAACAAACCACCGAAACCACTGCACTTGTCAGCGTAACACTTTTAAATCCTTTGCAGACACGCATCGAAGTCACGGTCGGGAAGATGATCAGGCTCGAAATCAGAAGGGCACCCATCATCCGCATACCGATGACGATCGTAACCGCCGTCATCGCCGCAATCAGCATATTGTATGCCGAAACTTTTGTGCCTGTCGCTTTGGCAAAGCTTTCATCGAACGTAACGGCGAAAAGCTCATCATAAAAAACAACATAGAACACAATGACCGCAACGGACAAAACCACACTGATAACTACATCGGCCCGGCTCATAGCAAGAATACTGCCGAACATATAGTTATATATGTCCACATTCATGCCGGTCGTCAGAGAAGTCACCATAACGCCGACGGCAAGTGCACCCGTCGAAATCAGCGCAATGGCAGCGTCCCCTTTTATCTTTCCGGTTTCATTCATCCGAAGCAGTAAAAACGCCGCTATTACGACAATCGGAAGTGAAAAATACAACGGTGCAACGTTTGCGGCGCAGGCAATTGCCAAAGCTCCGAAACCGACATGAGACAGCCCGTCGCCGATCATCGAATACCGCTTTAAAACAAGGCTGACACCAAGAAGAGCACAGCAAAGGGAAATCAGCGAACCGACCAGAAGGGCACGCAAAAGGAACTGCTGAGAAAAAATAAGAGAAATAACGCCCGACAAATTATGCACCTCCCTTAAATGTGCCGAATATATCACTTTTTCGGTAATCTTCCGCCGTAGCAAAAAACGCACCGTCACGGCGCATATGAAGAATATGGCTCGCATGGGAAGCCGCATAAAGAAGATCATGCGATACCATAACAACCGTCATGCCGAATTCACGGTTGATTTTTTCAATCAAAGCGTAAAAATCGGCGGTCACAACCGGATCAAGTCCTGCCACCGGCTCGTCAAGCAGTAACAGCTTTTTGGCGGCGCAGAGCGCTCTTGCTAAAAGAACCCGTTGCTGCTGTCCGCCGGAAAGCTCACGGTAGCATCGGTTTTTCAGCGGTTCGATCTCAAGCTTTTTCATATTATCAATCGCCGTCCGTTTATTATCTTTCGAATAAAACAGTCCTTTTTTTTCGGAAAGACAGCCCGAAAGAACCACTTCAAAGACGCTCGCCGGAAAATCCTTTTGCGCCGTTGTCTGCTGGGGAAGATATCCGATCTGCCGGCCGGTCACGCCATCGCCGAAAGTGAGTTCGCCGCCCGTCACGCTTTTCAGACCGAGTATCGCCTTGACAAGCGTACTTTTTCCGCTTCCGTTTTCGCCGACAATGCAGAGGAAATCACCCTCGTTGACCGTAAAGCTGAGGTTTCTTGCAACGACGGTATTTTCATAGCTTAACACAACATTTTTACATTCAATGACCGCCATTTGCGTTCTCCTCCCGGTAACAATCGTCACAAAGTCCGAGCAACGTTGTCTTTGCGTTGTCGATTCTGAAACTGTGATGGCTTAAAATATGTTCACTGACACCGTTCATAAAGTCACAGCTTAAATGAATCAGCTTTCCGCATTTCATGCATTTCAGATGCATATGCTCCTCACATTCATGCTTATGTTCCACATATTGAAAGGTCGCCTGCCTTGTGTTTTCCGAAACAAACTTCCTGACGTCGCCGTTTTTTACAAGATAGTCAAGATATCGGTACACAGTCGTCCGTCCGACTGTGAATGCTTCGGACCGGAGCAGCTCAACAAGGCCGTCCACCGTAAATTCCCGGTCACTGTTCTTCTTCAAAAGGTCAAGAATCACGGCCTTCTGCTTCGTTTTGTAGCCTGTTTCGGACATCGGATATACCTCCAATTTGAAAATGGATTTCAATTTCATATTATATACCAATCCGTCAGAATGTCAAGAAAAAATCCATGCAAAAAATGTTGAAATTGAGACGCTGTAATGATATAATTTAGACCTATATCCAAAAATTAAATATAGGTGAACATTATGAACTTACTTGCAATTGCGACCGAAACCACAACCGAGCTGATCCAGCAGACTTCAACCACGAATCCGATGCTTGACAAAAACGGACAGTTTGTTTCACCCGAACAGGCCGTGCGGAATTTCAGCACCCTTTGGAAAGAATGGGATATTGTCAACAAATTTCTTGATAAGCTTCCGACACTGATACTGGCCGTTGCCACGATCATCATCGGCTTCTTTTTGGCGAAACTGGTTTCAAAAATACTCGTCAAAACCATGAAAGCCCGGAATGTCGATCCGACCGTCTATATGTTTATCGACAAATTCGTAACGGTTATCATCAAGGTTGCTTTTGTCCTGAGTGCCGTTTCGATGTTCTTTAACGTCAACTCCTTCCTTGCCGCTTTCGGCGCCGCCGGTCTCACAGCCGGCTTAGGTTTGCAGGACAGCGTATCACAGTTTGCCAGCGGTATCCAGATTCTTCTGAACCGTCCGTTTAAAAACGGAGACTACATCGAGGTTGCCGGTCAGGCGGGTTTTGTTGATGAAATCCGTTTTATGAACACGGTAATCACAACCGTTGACAACAAGCGCATTGTCATTCCGAATACGCATCTGACCAAAAACGAAATTGTCAACTTCTCCGCCGAGGACAAAAGAAGAGTCGATCTGAGCTATTCGATCGCTTACACGGACGACATCGAAACGGCAAAAAGCGTTCTGAAAAATACCATATCCGATATCGAAAAGATCCTCACCGATCCCGAACCGAACATTTTTGTCGGCACACACGGCGAAAGCTCGGTGGAACTCATCGTCAGAGTCTGGTGCAAGAGTGTGGATTATTGGGACGTCTATTTTTCCATGCAGGAAAAGGTCAAGCTTGCTTTTGATAAAAACGGAATCCATATTCCGTTCAATCAGCTTGACGTTCATATCATCGATAACAAAAAGTAAACGGAGGAACCGTTATGTCGGAACTGTTGGTTAAACTGTTTATCAAAGACTACAAAAACACCAAAAGTGAATCGGTAAGACAGAAGTATGGTTTTTTAAGCGGCATCGTCGGGATTATTGTCAACATCTGTCTTACTGCCGCTAAATTTTTTATCGGATTTATCAGCCACTCCATCGCTATCACGGGTGACGCCTTGAATAACCTTTCGGACGCCGGCTCATGCATCGTAACACTTGCCGGATTCAAAATGGCGAACATGAAGCCCGACAAGGAACACCCGTTCGGTCACGGAAGACTCGAATATATCGCCGCTTTAATCGTCGGCTTTTTTGTCGAAATGATGGGCTTTGAACTGATCAAGTCGTCCATCGACAAAATCAGAAATCCGGAACCCGTCGTTTTCAGTATTCCCGCCGTGATCGTTCTTTTGCTTTCGATCGGCGGAAAGCTGTGGCTTGCGCTTTTCAATCGGCATCTCGGAAAAAAGATCAACTCCCCCGCCCTTACGGCCGTTGTAGCGGACAGCATCGGCGACATTACCGCCACCTCTTTTACGCTTCTGGCTCTTATTTTATCCAGATTCACGACTCTTCCGCTTGACGGATTTTTCGGTATTGCGGTCGCACTGTTCATCATGTATTCCGGCTACGGCATATTGAAAGAAACAATCGGCATCATCCTTGGCACACCGCCGTCAAAAGAGCTTGTGGACAATCTGGTAATGTTCATCATGTCTCACCCCGGTGTAATGGGGATTCACGACCTGATGATCCATTCCTACGGTGAAAGCCGTATGTTCGCTTCGGTACATATCGAAATTCTTTCCAGTGAGGACATCCTCAAGGCGCATGACGTCATTGACCTGATTGAAAAAGAGGTTCTCAATCGGTTCGGGATTCAGCTTGTGGCACATCTTGATCCGCTTATCGTGGATGATCAGCGAATCAACACACTGCGGGACATGACGGTAAATGTTGTTGAAGAAATGGACAAAAGCTTTAAAATTCACGATTTCAGAGTCGTGGAAGGACCGACACACACCAACCTTATTTTCGACATGGTGGTGCCTTATGACTGCAAAAAAAGCGAAAAGGAATTAAAAGAAACTCTTGAGCAAAAAATAAAAGAGAAAGGCGAGAACTACTTCGTTGTTGCAACAATTGAGGGCAGCTATATATAATCGACAGTATTCGTTAAAATAGCTAAAAATACGACAGATTTATGTCCGGATTTTTAACAAGATATTTATTTAAAACTATTGAAAAGCTTTTTTGAAAAAAGTAAAATAATACCATACTTTACGTCGGAGGTTAAAAAAATGGCTAACAGTAAGAAAAAAACGCTGACTTCTCTTCCTCAGGGAAAACTCGGTATTATTGCTATGAGGGGCACGGAGCAATTTGCAAAACAGGTCAACGACTTTATTTCCCAAAGCCGTAAGGATGTACAGTACGAGCACAAGGATCTTGCAGATTTTGATGGTTACCAGAAGGATTCATATCTTATTGATGTTGATTTTCCGCGATTTTCGACCGGTGAAGGAAAAGCCGTAATCCGGGAAACCATCAGAGGATATGATCTTTTTATTATCTCTGACTGCTTTAATTACAGCGTAACGTACAATATGTACGATTTAAGAGACGCAAACGGTAAGCTGATCGATTTTCCGATGAGTCCGGACAACCATTTTGCCGACCTTAAGAGGGTCATCTCCGCCTGCGCCGGCAAGGCAAGAAGAATCACCGTCATTATGCCGATGCTTTACGAGGGCAGACAGCACAAAAGAACCATGCGTGAATCGCTTGACTGTGCGCTTGCTTTACAGGAGCTTGAAAATATGGGCGTCAGCAACATTATCACCTTTGACGCGCACGACCCGAGAGTACAGAACGCAATCCGGATCGGCTTCGAAAGCGTTTCGCCCAACTATCAGATGATCAAGGCTCTTGCCAAGAGCGTAAAAAATGACATTCATTTTAATCCCGACAGCACAATGATGATTTCTCCCGATGAGGGCGGTATGGGTCGCTGTGTATATTATTCCCAGGTTCTCGGCATTGAACTCGGTATGTTCTACAAGCGCAGAGACTACTCGAAAACTGTCGGCGGAAGAAACCCGATTCTTGCCCATGAATTTTTGGGCGACAACGTCGAAGGCAAGGACGTTATCGTGGTTGATGACATGATTTCAAGCGGTGACAGTATGCTTGATGTTTGCCGTCAGCTGAAAAGCCTTCACGCAAAACGCATTTTCGTTTTCTCTTCTTTCGGTCTTTTCACCTCGGGACTTGAAAGATTCGACGAAGCATATAAGAATGGTCTTTTCGACAAGATCTTCACGACGAATCTTATTTACAATCCCCCTGCCCTTCTTGAAAGAGAATGGTACGGTCTTGTTGACATGACGAAGTACTGTGCCTTCATCATCAACACATTGAACCATGATGAATCGGTCAGCATCTTCCTCGATCCGATCAAAAAGATTCACGACTATATCGACAGATACCACCTTAAATAAGTCGCATGGCGACACCCGTCCCGTTATCAATTGCCGCTGATTTTTCGCTTACAGCCCGAGCCGTAAGCGGGATAAAAATGCGTTATTTGTAATGGATTCATATAACAAGTTTGCCGTATTGTTATAAGATGTGACAATACGGCCTTTTTTTGTTGCAATATAATTTTTATCGGTGTATAATGAAAAAAATGCTGAGACGAGTCGGGATTCGTCTCATTTTTTACGGAGGAATAGCATGAAGCAGGTTTCAAGAAAAACGATCATCAACTTCTGCCTGCCGCAGTTTGCGGTGGGTTTGTTCACAACGATGCTGAACAACTATCTGATCTACTTTTATCAGCCGACCGAAAGCTCGGGCCTGCCTGTGTTGATTACGCAGGGCTATGTCGTTTTCGGTATCCTTACGGTAATCGGTCTTATCAAGGCAATCGGTCACGTTATTGACGCGTTTTCCGACCCGATCGTCGCCGGTATCAGTGATAAGAGCAAAAACAAAAACGGAAGAAGAATTCCGATGATGAAATGGTTTTCGGTTCCGTTTGCGATCAGTGCACTTCTTATTTTCTGGTCGCCGAGCCGCAATCCAATGTTTAACAACATCTGGCTTGCGGTTTTCATCTGGGCTTACTTTATTTTTTATACGCTGTACATGATTCCGCATAACGCCCTTTTACCCGAAATGATTACAGACGAAGGAAAACTTGTTGACGCATATACATACAGCTCTCTTTTCTTTGTTGTCGGCAGTATGCTCGGCTATGCGACACCGGCTTTAGTCGCCGTGATGAAAAAATCGTTCGGTCTTGAGCCGATCATGGCGTGGAGACTGACCTTCCTTGTGTTTACGGTTATCGGCGTTGTTTTGCTTTTGATTCCGTCGCTGACAATCAAAGAAAAGGACTATGTAAACTCTGTACGGCCGACCGTACCGCTTATGTCGTCACTCAAGCATGCATTCTCAAACAAACATTTTGTCATTGTAACCTTAGGTCAGCTTTTCGAGGGCACCGGAATGAGCTTTTTCCAGGCCTGCATTATGTATTACATCACGGAGCTTATGGGAATCCCCGAGGAAAAATCCATTATCATCATGGCGACCTCCATTGTCGGCTCTCTTATCCTTTATCCTCTTATCAACAAGTGGTCAAAGCGCAAAGGTAAAAAAGTACCGATGCTTGTCGGCTGTATCATATTTACGGCAGCAGAGTTTATGATTTGTTTTGCGGATCTGTTCCCGAAAAATCATCAAATGGCAACGGCAATCTTTTTTGCACTCTTTGTTTCTCTTCCGTTCGCCGTACTCAACATTCTCCCCTCTTCCATGATGGCAGACGTTATCCAGTATGATACGGTGAAAACCGGCGTCAATCAGGAGGGTACCTTTGCCGCAGCGAAAAGCTTTGTGACGAAAATGGGTACTTCTCTTGCGATTATGATCGTCCCATCTCTTGTTGTTATCGGCGCCGCAAC
>JALEYA010000242.1 GCA_022779945.1 Oscillospiraceae bacterium
TTGTATACCGACTTAAAATCCGCAAAAGTTACCCTTGTAATTTCTTACTGTTTCTGTGCCTTACTGCTTGCCCTTATGATCTTCGCTAAGCCGATTCTGTCATGGTTTTACGGCACGAACGGCGCACGGGCAATGACGATCATTATGACGGCGTTTTATATCTGCTGTCCGGCGGCATGGGTTGCTCTTGCCGGAATTATCAGGCTTATGAAAAATATTATCAAGGAAGAAATCTTCTGTGAAAAGAATGTGTTTTTACTGCGGCTTCTTTCGTGGTGCTGTGCGTTCGTCTGCGTCATATGTCTCGGCTTCGGAACACAGTATTTTCCGCTTCTGATCTTTTCTGCGGGTGCCGGTTTTATGATGCTGATTCTGCGCGTCTTAAAGAGCGTGATGGCAAAAGCGACCGAGATCCGAAAAGAAAACGAACTGACCATATAAGGGGGAACGAAAGAATGGCAATTATTGTAAATCTTGACGTCATGCTTGCTAGAAGGAAAATGTCCTCGGGGGAGCTTGCTTCAAGGGTCGGCATCACCCAGGCGAATCTTTCGATCCTCAAAACGGGTAAAGCGAAGGCGGTGCGCTTTTCCACCCTTGACGCCATCTGCCGTGAGCTTCGCTGTCAGCCGGGGGATATACTTGAGTACTCCGACGGAACACAGGAGGACTGACAAGAATAAAACGTCAGAAAGATTGGAAAGCGATGAAAAAGAAATGGATTGCGGTTCTGCTCGTCGCGGTCATGCTGATTGGTTCGGTTGTTGCGCTTTACTTTTCAAAACTTCCGGACACCGTACTTTGGCTGATTGCTTCCCGTAATACGGCAAGCGAAAAAGAGCAGTTTAGCAGGCTGGAAGATGACTATGAAGCGGTAGTCCGATATCTTATGGCAGACGTGATGCAAAAATACCCCGAGGAAGAATATATCTGTCTGGGGGTGAACAGCAACCAATATGTATATGCTGAGGACGGCACCCGGCACCAAGAGAAACTCGTCGTTTCTATCGTGACAGATGCCGATGAAGACAATATTTATCTGAAACCGGGCGAAAAAATCATGCAAAGCTTTGACCGGATCAATACCTCTTTTATGCAAATGGACTACAGCCTGGATGCAATCCGGATCCGGGACGGAAAAATATCCTTTGACGTGATCGACGGACGGTATTCGCTTGTCTATAAGCTTAGCAAAAGCGAAATTGAAAAAGTCCGGAACAATCGTTTTCGTCAGACCGACGAACTGACCGGCAAATGGCGGCATAAGCTGTCATAACAGCGGGTCGGACGTGTTTTATGCTGAAACATATCAATAATAAATTATAAGGAGAATACCTCTCATGAACGAACTGAATAAACGCTCTGCCGAAAGGTTTTCTTTGGCGGATTGGATTGTTGCACCCATTATTACTATTTTAGTATATTTTATTGTAAGTACATTTATTAAAATCTTTGATGATGGCAGTCTCAAAAACTTTGTGCTCGCTTTTTCTTCCGGATATGTTCTTATCCTCGTAACGGCGTTTCTTTACGCTAAAAAAGACCGTAAGCTGAATGCCGCAAGCGTGCTGACGGCTGTTGCCTGCGCCGTGCTCGGGATTTCGGTTGCGCTTTACGGCGATAGTATCCTTTCTGTCTTTACGATTCTGCTTCTGTTCGTGCTGACCGCTTCACTTTGTATCACTCTTTCCGGCTCTCATGCTTTCTCGGTGTCGAGTGTATACTATTTGCTGGATGTGCTGTACGCTATGGTCGTAAGTCCCCTTTTGAACTTCATTCCGATGACAAAAGCCGCTTTTTCCGGTCGGAAGAAGGGGAAGGGTATAAGCGGAGCGGTACTTGGTATCGTTCTGGCGATACCTGTTCTTGCGGTTGTCATTGTTCTTCTGACAAACGGTGACGCCGCCTTTGAAAATCTGACGTCGAAGTTTGCGGATCTGCTGTTTTCGGGATATGCTTTTGCAAGTGTATTGGTGACTCTCGTTTTGTCGGTTTATATTTTCAGCGTCATGTATGCGTCGAGAAACTGTTTTGCCGCCTTTGACCATGAAGTGTCAAGAAAGACCGTCAACGGATTTCATTGTCTTCCGGTAAGCATAATAAACGGCTTTTCGGGTGCGGTTTCGGCGGTGTATGTGGTCTATCTTTTCTCTCAGCTGACGTACTTTTTCGGCGCGTTCGGCGGTACGATCCCCGCAAGTGTCAAAATGACCGTAGCCGAATATTCAAGAAGAGGCTTTTTTGAGATGAGTGCCGTTGCGGTGATCAATCTTGCGCTGATTTTCCTTGCCGTACTGCTTGCAAAACGGTCGGACGGAACAATCGCAAAATCTGTCAAGGGTCTTTCTTTGCGTGTTCACCGAAATTCTGATTATTACCGCCATGTCGAAAATGGCGCTGTATATCAGCCGTTACGGACTGACGAGAAAGCGTGTTTTTGTAACGGTGGCAATCCTTGTGATGTTTGTCACGTTCATCTGCGTGATCGCCCGACTGTTTGTTCAAAAATTCCCGTACATGAAAATCGCTTTTTCCGTTTTTCTTGTGGTGTATTCGCTTTTAAGCGTG
>JALEYA010000017.1 GCA_022779945.1 Oscillospiraceae bacterium
CCGCCGATATAATCGTCATAAGATCCCGAGTGGTTATGTCCGAACAGGGAGATGATATCAAGATACTGTCCCATTTCGTTGAGGACATCGACAATATATTTTGAATAGAGGTTGTCGCCGTAGCTGCTTCTTGAAGTATGGTGGAACGGAATGTGCGTAATGACAAAAACGGGACGGGTGTCGCCCGTGGCAACCATGTTCGAAAGATTGGCACGGATATCCTCCGCTCTTTCCTGAACAACGGCATCGTAGCCGCTTCTTCCGCTCTGGCCTCTTTTAAAATCGTCCTCATTGATGGAATAAACAACGAAATCCTGAAATTCATGAAAGCCCGACGGCGTTAACAGCTCATGAGGCGGATCGTCATGGTTACCCTGAACGATGACAAACTTATCGTCCGTCATACCGGGATAAACCGTCCTCGTGTCGTCAAAGATCTTCTGCACATCGGTTGCGGTTCCGGTGTAGCCGTTGTAGTCACCGCCGCACAAAATGGCATCCGGTGTCTCCGTGTAGCCTGCCGCCACCATCTGCTGAAGAATCTGAAGATAATTTACCGTAATATCACTGCTCTGAAAGTCCGAAGCAGAAATTACGGTTGCGTATGCGTCGCTTTGTACCGCCGCCGCAGGCAGGGTAAATACACTTGTCGGAATAACCGAAAGCGTCATTAGAAGAACAAGAAAAAGCGACAAGACCTTTTTCATTTTCATTTTATCAACCTCCTGATAAAAATGTTATCGGAACAGGAAAAACCGCAGATAAAAAAATCCGCCAATTTTCCCTTATAATTTTAGCTATATAATTTTATAATACAAGGCGAAAATTTTAGTTCTCAATGGGAATCATTAGACCGATTTATTAATTTTTTTTTAATTTTCAACTTTCTTTGGCTTTTATTCCTATTATTTGTATTGTTTACACAAAAAATCACCCAAAATCCGCTTTTCAAAATGCATCGGAAAGGCATAAGCGGTGGGACTTCCGAATCCATTTATACGCTTTGTGAAGCCTTTTCACGTCGTCGGTCAAATAAAAAAGTGTTACAGAAGGCGCAAAAAACTGCCGCTTGCAAGAAACGGCAGTTTTCATCTTTTTCGGTTTTAAGGCATATTGCAGAATTATTTCATCATTCTTCTGATGACAGCCTCGCAGTCCGCCTCGTCCATGATCTTCGGTACGGGATAAAGCGGGTTGCCTTCCTTGAGCGCACGTTTGACAATTGTCGGAATATCCTCTTCCTTTATCATATCAAACTTGTCGGGGATGTTCATATTGCGGTTGAGCTGCTTGATCGACTCAATAAAGGCTTCCGCCTTTTCGGCATCGGTTCCGTCGGTCTTAACGCCGGAAATCACGGCAAGCTTGGCAAGTCTTGCGTGTGCCGTTTCGCCGTAATATTCGAGAACATAAGGAAGTATAATGGCGTTCGCAAGTCCGTGCGGCACCCCGTAGAAGCCGCCGAGGTTATGGGCGATTGCGTGAACGTAACCGACATAGGCTCTTGTAAAAGCCATTCCGGCATAATAGGATGCCTTCAGCATAGCGTTTCTGGCTTCGATATTCTTGCCGTTGTTATATACTTCTTCAATATTTGCGTAAATGAGTCTTGTTGCAAGCTCAGCGTAATGCTCGGTTGATTTTACGTTGCTTTTACCGATATAAGCCTCAACTGCATGGGTCAGAGCGTCCATGCCCGTTGTGGAAGTGATGTGAGGCGGAAGGCCGATCGTAAGCTCAGGATCAAGAACGGCATATTTCGGACGAAGTCTCGGGTCGTTGATTGCGTTCTTCTCGTGAGTCGTCGGGTCGGTAACAACGGCGGCCAGTGTGGTTTCCGAGCCGGTGCCGGCCGTTGTCGGAACGGCGAAGAGCGGCGGAAGCTTATGGTGAAGCTTCAGAACACCTCTCATCTTTCTGACGGAGAGTTTCGGATTGGTAACTCTTGCTGCGGTAGCCTTTGCGCAGTCCATCGGAGATCCGCCGCCGAAAGCGATAACACCCTCACAGTTATTGTCAAGGTAGAGCTGACGTGCATCTTCGATATTATCGATCGTCGGGTTCGGCTGAGTGCCGTCATAAACGACGTATTCGATACCCGTTTCCTCAAGCTTTGCAAAAAGTCCGTCAAGGATATGAAGGCTCATAAGACCTTTATCCGTTACGATGAGTACGTTCTTGAGTCCTTTTGACTTGATGAGGTCGGGAAGTTTTTTGATTGCTCCGGGGCCTTCGAGTAAAAGAGGCTCGGACCAGTCAAAAGCATACATCGCAATTTTCATGACTTTCTGAAAGGCTCTGTAATATGCCTTTTTCAATTGCCACATTGCTATCAGTCCTTTCTTTATCTGATTACATTATTATATTACTATTTTTTTCTTGGATTTTCAATAGTTTTATGAAAGTTTTACAATTTTTCGGACAAAATATAAAATGAAATAAAACACACTAACGACTTTATACTGAAGAAAGGAAAAGCAGTCCGAACTTTTTATTCCGTGACTGCCGTTTACAGCCTATGAAAACAAAAATTGCGATTACGACCGACAGTGCCGCCGATATCGGAAAATCATTTGCAAAAGAATATGACATCCATATCATACCGATGGTGATTCTTTCGGGTGAAAGTCAGTTCAAGGACGGAATTGACATCACGCCGGTACGAATGCTCGAAAAATATGAAGAAACAAAAAGCGCTCCGAAAGCGACAGCCGTATCCGCTCAGGAATACAAGCTTGTTTTCTCTTCCCTTATTGAAAAAGGCTTCGACGTCGTTCATATCTGTCCGTCGGGCAAGCTTTTTCCGTGTTATGAAAATGCCTGCTTTGCCGCCAACGCTTTTGAAAATGTTCATGTCATCGACTCGCAGTCCGTTTCGGCGGGACTGATGCTGTTATGTCTTGAAGCATCCAGAATGAGACTTGAGGAAAAAAGTGCCGACGAAATCGTGTCGGGGGTCGAAGCGCTGAAAGCACAGATTGAAACAAGCTTTCTTGCCGCCGACGCACAACTTCTGTATAAAAGCGGACTGTGCACGGCTCTCGAAAAGACCGGTTCGTCGCTGTTCGGCTTTTATCCGACGGTCGATATTACAGACGGTGCAATAACCGTCGGAGAAAAGCAAAGGGGAAGCCTTGACAGCGCGCGGAAAAAGTTTCTTGACCGGAAGCTGGAAGCTCTTGGGGACGGCGGCAGTGAGTGTGTTCTTTTGTCGGTCTGCGGTCTTGACCAAAAACAAATTGACGAGCTTCGCGCCTATATCAAAGAGATTTCCTGTGCAAAATGCGTCACGGTAAGCGAAGCCGGATGCTGTATGGCGTCATACTGTTCGGACGGTTTTATCGGTCTTGCGTTCAAGCGGGAGCTTTAAGGAAACTCTGAACACATCACAGCATACGATTTGATGTACAGATTACGGCTATATTTTATGATTAAGAAGCGTCGGCCACAGCGGTTTCGGACAGGAAATCCTATGTTTGTGTATCATTTACCTTTCCCTTATCCACAGTGCCTTGATTTTGATGAAACTGCACAAATACTCAAGTCGTAATTTGTGCAGTTTTATTATTTTTAATTTTTATTTTATTGATTTTTAATGGGACGTGTGCTATAGTTCTTAACAGTGTTAAACACTTCTTTAACACTGTTAACTATTTTTATATAAGGAGGCGGCAATCATGAAGAAAGACGAAATTCTTGAGGAGACGCTGAAAACGTTTGCCATGGCGGCAAGAGCCAACGCTTTGAGCATTTTACAAATCAACCTCAAGGGTGAAAATGCGCTTTTGCTTCAGCTGATTGCTTCCGGCGGTAAAAGTACGCCGGGCGCACTTGCCGAAGACCTGAGTGTTTCACCGGCAAGAATTGCCGCAATGCTTCGATCGCTTGAATTAAAAAAGCTTGTTGAACGTGTATGCGACGAAAAAGATAAACGACGAGTTACGGTTACGATCACCGAAGTCGGAAAACTGTTTGTTGATTCCATAACCGAAACCGTGCGAAAAAATGCGCAAAGTCTGCTTGAACGATTAGGGGAGAAAGACGCAAAAGAGTTTTTGCGCATCTTAAAAAAGTGTACCGGCTTCGATGAAAAGCTTGTCGAGACGGACAGTGGCGGAACCGATACCGAAGCCGAAGAGACAGACATCAATAAAAGCAGTGAAAATGCTGCCGAACCGCAAAAACAGACTGATTCAGATGAAATGATAAGAGGTGATTATTCTGAAAACGGTATTTAAACGAGCATTGAGCTTTTTGCTTTGTCTGAGCATCGTTTGTGCCGCCGCTTTACCGTCATTTGCGGCCGGTGTTACCTTTCCGCAGGGTGTAACCGAACAGACCGCCGGACAAAGCGTCGACAAAACCGATATTCTGATAAAAAACGCTCTGAAACAATTCAAGAATACCACGCTTGACAAGCTTGTGATGCCGATGCTGTATTCAGACGAAACACTTTCGGCAATCCTTGTCAACATTTATTCGTCTTTCGGTGAGCAGGAAAATGCGCTTTCCGTTCTCGGCATTGACGTTTCAACGGCAAGCGTAGCCGCTGCGCTTTCGGCTTATCCGTCGGTCGCTCAGGCACTGTCAACCGCAAGCGATTGGAACAGTGTCAATCTTGACGGCGCCAAGTGGGGAGTAAGCGATAAAGCCGGGTTTAAAAACGCCGCCGCTTCGATGTTTACTCCGCTGAATGAACTGATTTATGTCATCATGTGCTCGGGCACCTACCGCCGTGGTTTTATCACCGTAAAAGGTGACGACGGTTATCAGAACGGGATTGTGCCGATGTTGGATGCCCTCGGCTGTACAACGATAACACCGGACAGTCAGTTCAAGACCGAAGCCGAAGCCGACCGCAGCACCATGATCAAAAACATTGTCGATTCAATCTTCTCTATGCTTGACAGAGTGCTTGCCGCGCCGGCAAAAACGCTTTGTGAAATCGCACCGAATATTGCCTATTTCATGAACGAGGGCGGCATGGACGAATGTATCAAAGCCCTCATCAATCCGCTCAAGGTCGGGATCGGCAATTATATAACGCTGTTTACCGGCTCTGCGCTTTCCTCCCTCATCGGCGGAAGCGGCGAAGAAACAGCAGACGCAAACAGCACCGTGTCCTCTGCTATTTCGTCCTTTACCTCCTCCGGCGACATGAAGCTTGCCGAGCTTGATACCAAACAGCTGGCTTCGTGCGGAACGGTTCAGAACGGCAAGGTCGTTGCAAACAAAGGCGAAGCGTTTGTTGTTCTTTTCTCCTGGCTTCTGGAAACGGCAAAGCTGAACAAAGATAAGCTTACGTCCGAGCTCGGCGGAAAAGAGGCCGAACCGATAAAACCGGTCATCGACTCTCTTTTCAATAAAAGTACAGACGAGATTCTGGCACTTCTGGTTGAGCTTCTGACAAAGCAGGAGGGTGCGGACACCGAATATCAGTGGGCTTCCCCTGCGTTTTCTGCCGCAAGCGTAACGTATACACCGAATCTCACGAAAGATAACTTCCAAAAAGTTGTGGACGGAATCGACAAAACCATGAGCGAATTTATCGCCGAAAGCGGAGAATACAAAAGCATTTCTCAGGCTGTAAAAACTGCGGTTTTCTCGTCTCAGACAATAACATCGCTTGTCAGTCAGCTTTACGGTCAGCTTTCGTCGGATGAAATGAAAGATGCGGCAACGCTTCTTTCGCTTCCGTCTTCTCCCGCTTCTTTTGCCTCTTCCCTCGGCTCGGAATATTCCCGGGCGAAAGCCGCTGTTTCAAAATTCACCTCGTGGGAAAAGCTCGGAAAAGCCGACATTGAATGGGGCTTTCAAGCAGGCGACAGCAAAGGCTTCCAAAAAGCACTGACTGCCGTTTTAAGTCCGCTTGAACCGATACTCAATATGCTGTTAAGAGGCGGAAAAATCGAACTTATGGGAGCAATCGGCTTTTGCGGAACAAGCGGTTACAACACCGCCGTGATCCCGATGCTCGAAGCGTTCGGCTGTCCGTCGGATTCGATCAAAACCTACGCCGAGTTCAAGGCTGACAAAAGTGAAAACGCCTGTGTGAAAAACATCGTCGCTCCGATTGTGGCGCTG
>JALEYA010000027.1 GCA_022779945.1 Oscillospiraceae bacterium
GAAGCCCTCGATCATGGAAAGGACGTCCTCCATATCAACAAAGCTCATTTCCACGTCGATTTGCGTAAATTCGGGCTGTCTGTCGGCTCTTAAATCCTCGTCACGGAAGCAACGGGCAATCTGCATATAGCGGTCAAAGCCCGCCACCATCGAAAGCTGCTTATAAAGCTGCGGTGACTGCGGAAGAGCATAGAAGCTGCCCTTGTGGATACGGCTCGGAACAAGGAAGTCTCTTGCGCCCTCGGGTGTTGAACGCATCAGCATCGGAGTTTCGATTTCGATAAAGCCGTTGTCGTCAAAATAGTCACGGGTGATTTTCGCAATCTTATGACGCATGATGATATTCTTCTGAAGATCCGGACGGCGTAGATCAAGATAACGGTCCTTCAGTCGCGTAAGCTCAGCCGTCGGGCAGTTTTCGATGATGTCGAACGGCGGTGTTTCACTTTCGCCGAGAACACGCAGGTCACGGACATCAATTTCAATTTCGCCGGTCGGAATTTCGGTATTCTTTGATGATCGCTCACGGACAACGCCCTCGGCCATCAGTACATATTCGCTTCTGACCGAAAAAGCCTTATCAAAAACCGCTCTATCAGTGCTGTCGTCGAAAGCCAGCTGCACGATTCCCGTGCGATCGCGAAGGTCAATGAAAATCAGCGCACCGAGGTCTCTTTGCTTTTGTACCCAGCCGCAGACCGTAACCGTTCTGCCGATATCCTTTGCGGTGAAAACGCCGCAGTAGTCTGTTCTTTTCAGTCCTGTCATGGTATCCATAATTGATAACAAGTCCTTTCTGCTGTCAGATTTTATCCGTTATTTGAACCTAAAAGGGTCGATAAATCGAGATTTTCGCCAAGTCCCATTTCTTCAAACTCTTTGAGACTTTCACTCAGGTAAATATTCATAAAGTCGGCCTCAAAGCTATTAAGCGCGACTTCGGCTTCTTCGCCGTCCGCCATGTTCTTCACCTTGAGCACCCCGGATTCCAACTCGCTGTCTCCGATAACGCAGGTAAAGGCGGCGCCGATCTTATTGGCGTATTTCATCTGTGCCTTAACCGAGCGTCCGACAACGTCAAATTCGGCATGAACACCTTCATGGCGAAGAGTCGTAGCGATTTTCGAAGCTTCAACAAGCGCCTTTTCACCCATGGAAGCAAGATACAGCACGCACTTTTCCTTTTCCGGGAACGGAAGTCCCTGCTTTTCCATAATCAGCATCAGTCTCTCAAGACCCATTCCGAAGCCTAACGCCGGCGTGTGCGCTCCGCCGATTTCTTCAACAAGGCCGTCATAGCGTCCGCCGCCGCATACCGTGCCTTGTGCGCCGATTTCGGTTGAAACGAACTCAAAAACGGTTCTTGAATAGTAGTCAAGCCCTCTGACGATGGTCGGATTGATTTCGAATTTAATGCCCATTCCGGTAAGGAATTGCTGAACCGAATTAAAATGCTCTTGGCAGTCGTCACACAGATAATCCGTAACCTTCGGCGCATTCTTCGCAATCTCGGAGCAAACCGGGCTTTTGCAGTCAAGGATTCTCATCGGATTTCTTTCGAGTCTTGAAAGGCAGGTCGCGCAAAGCTGATCCTTGTAGCCTTCAAAATATTCTTTGAGTGCCTTATGATATTCCGCGCGGCAGGTCGGGCAGCCGATAGAGTTAATCTCGAGCCTGATTCCTTTGATGCCGAGGAACGAGAAAATCTCATCGGCGATGGAAATGACTTCCGCATCCGCCGCCGGAGAAGCTGCGCCCAGGCACTCAACGCCGAACTGATGGAATTCACGAAGACGTCCTGCCTGCGGCTTTTCGTAGCGGTAGCAGGAGGTCAGATAACACATCTTCTGCGGCATCGGCTCGTTATAAAGACCGTGTTCAAGATAAGCACGGACCGCACCTGCGGTACCCTCGGGACGAAGCGTTATCGACCGTTCGCCCTTGTCGTTAAAGGTGTACATTTCCTTTTGTACGACGTCGGTTGTATCACCGACACCCCTTTGAAAAAGCTCGGTATGTTCAAAAACAGGCGTTCTGATTTCGCTGAAGCCGTAGTTCGCCGCAATTTGCAAAACGGTGTCCTCGATGAACTGAATTTTGTAGCTTTCGGCAGGCAGAACATCCTGCGTTCCCTTTATTGATTTTGTAATAAGTGCCATAAAACCATCCTTTACTGTAAAAAATAATACGCCGCCATCCCGAACGTAAACACCGCCGATCGGTGTTTACAAGACAAAGGGATGAAGCGACGCTCCACGGTACCACCCTGATTGAGTTTTAATAACTCCGCTCATGAAGCCGCAAAGTCTTGAACGCCTTGCCGACTTCTACGCCTTAACGCGGCGAACGGGCAACTGCCGGCTCTCGGGGTGTCCTTCATCCGGAAAACAAACAGGATACTTTCAGCGTCGTTATCCCTCTCTGCGGAATGCTTTTTCGAACTACTCTCCCCGGTCATAGCCTTTCGGATATTCATTTTTTTATTTCGGATTGACGATATCACGCCAGTCAAGATCGCCCCGTTCAAGGGCGTGAATCAAAGCCTCCGCCGTTGCAATATTGGTTGCGATCGGAACATTATGCACGTCACAAAGCCTCATCAGATTCGCTTCGTTCGGATCTTCCGGTCTTGTCGAAAGCGGATCACGGAAAAGCAAAAGCAGATCGATTTCGTTATAAGCGATCCGGGACGCAATCTGTTCTTCGCCGCCCTGAACGCCCGAAAGAAATCTTGTAATTTCAAGTCCGGTTGCTTCGCTCACCATTTTACCCGTTGTTCCGGTTGCACAAAGATTATGCTTGCTGAGTGTGCCGCAGTATGCAATACAAAACTGCGTCATCAGTTCTTTTTTCGCGTCATTTGCGATAAGCGCAATATTCATATTAACCCCCGTTTCCGTATATCTGTCTCAGAAATATACTCTCATTTTACCCTTCTTATAACCGTAACCGCCGTTTCAGCTATCATGCTGACCCAGACAATTACCTATATAAGATAATACCAAAAATTTGTCAATAAAGCAAGCATTTTGACGAAATCAGTCATAAGAAATTTATTCGATTGGATTCGATCGTACTTCAGCAGTAATAGCTTAAAAGGACGCTCTCGCCCTCCATCCTTGCGGCAATATTGCTGAACGCCCGATAAGAAATATTTCTCTTTGCGTATATTTTCCCTCCCATAGCCGAAAAACGGATCTTTTCGTCCTCGGGAATCACGCCGATCAGCTGAACCTCGGTCATATCTATGACGCTGTCGAAATTCAGCATACGGTTTCGCTTCAAATCCCGTTTAACAACACGATTGATTATCAGCCGGATATCTTTTACGCCGTATTTTTCCATCGCATCTGCCGTCGCGCTAACACTTCTTACGCAAACAGGATCGGGTGTCGAAACCACGATTCCGCTGTCGGCGGCGATACATGACAGAATAAAGCCCATTTCAACACCCGCCGGCGAATCAATGATAATATAGTCAAAACGCTTGTCAAGAAGTGCCATCAGTGCTTTCATTTTCTTGAGCGTTATGCCTTTATATGTATGCGGACAGGTCATGATGCTGACCTCCCCCGCCTTGTATACGGCGTCGTCAAGACGACATCGTTCCAGAATCACATCGCCCCAGTCATAAAGCATGGTTTCGCCCGCATTGACAAGAAGATCAACACTTCTTAATGTATCACAGTCAATGATGATGACGTTTTTCTCCCTTGCGGCAAGAGCCTGTGACAAACCGACCGCAACCGAAGTTTTTCCGACGCCTCCTTTACCGGAGGCTATAACAATTTTCTTTGCCATATTTTCGCCGCACCTGAAAGCGCACCGACATAAAAGACGGACGCCTTGTTTCCTTTCATAAAAATCAAATCCGACTTATTGTAAAAGGGTTCCCTCGTTCCGGAGTGTTTCTTCAAAATTGGTTTTCTCAAAATACTGCTGCATGACAGCGGAAGCGACCGGAGCTGTTGAGCCACCGCTTTTTGCGCCTTCAATCACAACGGCAACCGCTATTTCCGGGTCGTCATACGGGGCAAACGTCATGATAAGACCGTTGTTGATTTCGACTTCCTTTCCGTTGACCTTTTTAAAAATCGAGGTCGTACCTGTTTTTGCGGCAACGGTTTCAGGGACCTTTGAAAAATCCGCATAGCTTTCGGTACCGACAAGAAGCATTCCTTTATAAACAAGATTCCAGTTAGCTTTTTTAAAATCCGCCTTGGATAAAACCTGCGTCTCCCTCTGTGAGACGGTCTGACTGTAATCACTGTTCATTATTGACTTAATGACGTGTGCTTTATACCGGACACCCCTGTTGGCAATTGTCGAAACATACGAGCAAAGCTGAATGGGTGTGAACTGGTTGTCGCCGTGTCCGATACCGGCCTGAATCGTAAGACCGGGTGTCCAGAGTTCACCTTTCGAAGTACGAAGCTGCGGTGAGTCAACGGTGCCCTCATTTTCCGTAAGCTCAATTCCCGTTTTTTGTCCGAGCCCGAACATCGTATAGTAGTCGTTCAGCTTATCAATTCCCAAAAGTCTTGAAGTTTCGTAAAAGAAAATATTACAGCTGTGATACAGCGCACGGACAACATCGAGACTGTGGTGAACACCGGTACACTGCGGCTGATAGTCCTTATAATGGGTGTATTTTCCGCTGCACCAGACCGTACTTTGTGCGTTGATGACGCCTTCTTCAAGTCCCGCCATGGCTACCGCCGGTTTGATGGTTGAACCGGGCGTATAGATACTTCTCAAAGCACGGTTCCAAAGCGGTTTATCCGGGTCGGCGGTCAGTTTTTTTACATCATCGTTATAGGTTGACAGGTCAAACGACGGATAGTTGACACAGGCAAGCACATCGTTGTTTTTGGTATTCATCACAACAACTGCACCGGCTTTTGCATCCTTATTGGTTTCGTACATCTTTTCAATAAGAGATGACAAGGCATTGTAGGCCGTCTTCTGAAGCTTGGAATCAATGGTCAGAATAATATTGTCTCCCGCAACCGGCTGTTTGGTATATACTTCAGAGGTATTTCCGTTTTCGTCAACATAGATCGTTTTTTCGCCCGGTTCGCCGCGAAGATATTCCTCCATTGTATATTCAATGCCGCTTTTTCCGATCACATCATTGAGCGAATAGCCCTCTTCTTTTTTCTTTTCGTATTCCTCGGGACTGATCGGACCGACATAACCGATAATATGCGGTGCCACGGAGCCGTCAATATACTCTCTTTCGCTTTTTACCTGAACATCGACACCGATATAGGTGCTGCTGTTTTCCTTAATAACGGCAACCACCTCGTTTGAAACATCGGTTGCAAAAACATACGGTGTTCCGGTATTAAAACCGTCTTTTCGCATTGAATAGTAAACGGAAGCGATATCTCGCGCCTGCTTTTTGTTATATCCCTGAAGCGAATACCGCTCAACAAGTGCATTGAAGCAGTCATTGACATCGGCATAATAATTCAGATTCAAAAAAGCTGACGATTTCAGGTATTCAATTTCCGCCTCTTTGTCTTTTGAAAAAGCAAGCTGACCCGAAGCGGTGACTTCGATCGGAAGATTATCCTTCCATTCGAGGTTATAACGAGAAAAAAGAGAAATCAAACGCTCAATAACGGTATTTCTTCCCTCGGCGTCTTTTCCCGGCGGGAAAGTCTGAAAGTGAAATACGATCGTATTGACCTGCTTATTGGTCACAAGAGGCGTACCGTTGCAATCGAATATTTCTCCTCTTGCGGCGTCCACCTTGACGGTCACGCTGGTGACAGCGGAGTTTTTCAGTCCCTCCGCCTGAAAAATCTGTATTCTGAAAAGATTGATCAGAAAAACGGCAAAAATCACGGCAACAATGGCTGTAATCACCGCTTCTCTTTTTTTACCTGACTTATTCTTCATCGGTTTTTCCTTTCAGCAAATTTTATTAATAGTTAATTCTCTTTCGCTCGGGTGCAGTCATTCTGAAAACGGCTCTTACAAGATAATAAACCGGCAGAACAAAAAGCATCGAATAAACCGCCGAGGAGAAATAATACTTCATATAAACATAGCCGTAGCTTCCGTAACCCTTTATTACATAGAATAAAAGCCAATAAAACGTTACAATCGCAAAAAGCGACAGGAAGCTTAGCAAAAGGCAGGAAAAAATATTATTCCGAAGCTTCAGAATAACCAGCACACAGCAGATAAAGCCCGTCGCGGCAAGCAAAACAGCAAAGAATCCGTCAACCGTAACGCTTGCACTGTCCCATAGAATGCCGGCAAAAAGTCCGAGAAACAAAGCCGGCATACTTCTTTCATACATCGCAATGGCAACAGTCAGGGGAACAAGCAGAAACAGTCTCGCTCCGCCGACGGAAGAAAAGAAGAAATCGGTTTGCTGAACAACTGCGGCAAAAACGATCAAAGCGGCAAAAATAATATGTCTGACAACCTGCAGTCTGTTATCCGAACGCTTCACCGTTTTTTTCCTCCTTACTGAATAGTTTCAACTCCCTGACCGTTAAAGGCTGTTATAACAAAAACGTCCTCAAGCGAACGGATGTCCGCCCCGGGAGTTACAATCGCATAGCTTGAAATGTCAATATCACTTCGTAAAACCTGCGAAACGGTTCCGATAATAATGCCCGACGGATAAATTCCGCCGATACCCGAGGTCAGCACAATTCCGCCCGGGGAAATTTCGGTCGTCCGGTCAAGTCCGGCAAGAATACACTTGCCTTCTTCGGACTGTTGGGTGTCCGTCGTAATATAAGCTGCCTCACGAGTCTTGCTTTCGATGGCGCTGACATTGACGGACGGATTCAGAATCGATTCGATCACACTATAAGAGTGATTGACCTTTTTGACAACACCGACAAGATAGTTGCCGTAGATAACCGGGTCATTGACCTTCACCCCGTCGGAAGAACCTTTGTTGATGATAATTGACGAAAAGATATCCGAGGAATCCGTTCCGATAATATCCGCCGGAACAATCGTGAAGTCGGGGTTCTTTTCCTTTACTTCGAGTATTGTCTCGTACGATTCGAGTTTATGCATCGCCTCGTCATATCCGGCAAGGCGGCTTTCGTATTCGGCAACCTTTTCCTTCAGTCTTTCGTTCTCGTTCTTATACGCGCCCGCCGAAGCAAAGCTGTCTTTAAACCAGCTGAATTTATCCGCAACCGCCGAAGCAGCTTTTCTCAACGGTCCGACAACCGTACCGACGGCCGAAGTCAACGGCGAGGACGGATTTTCGGTCGCCACGGCAATAACCACGCCACAAAGCAAGGCGCAGATGACAAGAGCAAAAACACGAAAGCGCACACTTTTCAAAAAATGTCGCATAGTTCTTTTCCGTATGCCAACGGGCACACGGCTCCTTTCGGTATATAGTATACAAGTGAAAACAGTCTGACTTAAAATCTTTTTCCGATCTTTCCGAGAACATCGGACTCCAGGTAAATTCCCGCACCGTCAACAACGCAGTCAAGAGGGTTGTCCGCAATATTGACAGGGATTCCCGTCTGTTCGGAAATCAGCTTATCGATTCCTCTGATAAGAGCGCCGCCGCCCGTGAGCATGATGCCCTGGTCGATGATGTCGGCGGAAAGCTCCGGAGGTGTTTTTTCGAGCGTATCTTTGATGGTATCAAGAATCAGATTGATCGAGTCGGAAAGCGCTTCCCGGATCTCCTGACTGGTCACGGTGATGGTTTTCGGAAGTCCGTCAACAAGGTTTCTGCCCTTGACCTCCATTTTCCCCTCACCGTCGTATTGATAGGCGGAGCCGATCTTGATTTTGATATCCTCCGCCGTTCTGTCGCCGACAAGAAGATTATACTTTTTCCGGATATACTGAACGATGGCGTTATCGAACGTATCACCGGCAACACGCAGGGAACAGGAGGTGACAATATCACCGAGCGAAATCACGGCAACCTCACTCGTTCCGCCGCCGATATCGACGACCATACTGCCGATTGCATCACTTACGGGAAGACCCGCACCGATTGCCGCCGCCATCGGCTCTTCAATCAGGCTTACATATTTTGCGCCGGCTTCAATCGCAACATCATGCACATTTCTTCTTTCAACCTCGGTAACGCCCGACGGAATACAGATAACAACTCTCGCTTTCGCAAAAAAAGTACCATTGAGTGCCTTCTGGATAAACTTGCGAAGCATTTCGGCGGTAATATCAAAATCGGCTATAACACCGTCGGTCAGCGGACGCATAGCGGTTATCGAGCCGGGCGTTCTTCCGATCATTTCCTTTGCTTCCTTACCGACTGCAACGACCTTCGCCGGTCTTTCACTGACGTTGACGGCAACAACCGACGGCTCACGGATAACAATTCCCCTGCCCTTTACGAAAACAAGGGTGTTTGCCGTACCCAAATCTATGCCTATATCCTGAGAAAACAACATATCTATTTTACTCCTTTCGGACTTTGAAAACGGACAGCGGGCAAAAAAGCCGCATGTACGCATAGTATCACATTATAGATTATTTTATTATAAACTAAAGTCACGGCATACTCAATAGGATTTTCGAAAAAATTGTTAAAAATTCGAGAACATCTGCAATATTCTATCCATCAATTTGTTTTTTCTGTTTTATTGTAACAATACAGCAAAGACCTACCCGTCGTCACTCGTCTGACCTGAACTTATAATCAACAGCCTCCCCAAAACGCCAAAAAAGCTGCTCCGCGGCGGAACAGCTTTCAGTTATTGCTTTGTCAACCTGCGACCTTACCGTGCCGCAGGCACATTTCACACGGCAAGGCCGTATTTCGTTTTTATTCCGCACTTGCCTGACGGATATAATTGCGGAAGAACAGCAGTCCCTCGCCCATAATTGAAACAGGAATACGCTCGTTTGTTCCGTGCGTACAAAGAAGCAGGCTTGTATTCACCTTAAACGGCGCATAGCGGTAAATATTCTCACAAATCGGCTCATAATAACAAGAGTCGGTGCCGCCCATAACAAGGTAAGGCGCAACAATGGCATTCGGCTCGATGGACTTGCAAAGCTTCGAGATAATACCAAAAGCTCTTGAATCCGTCGGAGAAAACTTGGAGGCTTCCTTGCTGTTTATGACGTTGACTTCGATGTTCTTGTTGCGGACAACCTTTTTGATGTGGTCGACAAGATCTTCGGTTGTAGTGCCCGGCATTGCTCTGAAGTTTACCGTGATCGACGCTCTTTGCGGAAGAACGTTAGCGGCGGGACTGCCCGAAGCCATGGTGATGCCTGTCGTGGTTCGGATCATGCAGGCGGCAGGCGGAATGAGCTTGCAGATCTGAAGCAGTGCCGGATAAAGGGCAGGAAGATTGCAGGTAATCAGACGGACGGGATAGGTACAGTTTCTTGCAATTGAGTCAAAAAGAGACTTCATGCTGCTGTTAAATGAGGACTTGAACTGGTTGTTTTCGAGATCTTTGATCACATCCGCCATCTGACCGAGAGCAGTGTGCTTCGGCGGCTGAGAGGAATGTCCGCCCTTGGCACTCAAGGTGATTTCGATATCCGCATAGCCTTTTTCGGCAACACCGATACCGGCAAGATACTTGTTGTTGATGACATCCTTGATATCAACGGGAAGCATCGCTCCGCCCTCGTCAAGAACAGCATCAAGATGAATTCCTCTGTCCCGAAGAACATTCATGATGGCGGTCGCACCGTTGTCGTTGCTGGCTACAACCTCCTCGTTGTCACCAAAGAGAAGATAAACGTCTCTTTCGGGCGTAAAGCCTTGCTCAAGAAGCGTCTCCACCGATTCCATAACGGCTATCAGGTGATTTTTCATGTCGAGAGCACCTCTGCCCCAGATGTATGTACCGTCGTCGTAGCCGTCAAACGCCGGGTGTGTCCAGTCCTGCTCTGTGCCGCTTGAAACGGGAACAACGTCCTGGTGCGCGCAAAGAGCGATCGGATCAAGCTCCGGCTTGGTGCCTTTCCAGCGATAAATCAGGTTTGCGGGAGGTACGACCTCCTTTTCAAGCTTCTCTTTAATAAGCGGATACGCTTCGTCAAGAAATGCGTGGAAGCGTTCAAATTCCGCCCAGTCGGTTTCCTCGGGATCACGGCGGGAAATGGTCTTGATCGAAATCGCCTTAGAAAGATTTTTGCGGTATCTTTCAACGTTTTCCGGCTCTCTTTCAAGAAGCGGAATCGAATCTTCTTTCGGCTTGAAGCAGGCGGCGTGAACGGCATTGGCAACAGCCGCCGTTGCCGCAGCGGCAGCAATAATTTTAGATTTTTTCATTTTGCATTTCTCCTCACATTGGTCTTTGCGTTATTATACACCGATTTTTGGAAGAAAGCAATTACAAAAGGGACATTTTTGTTGATTTGTGCAAAAATATATCGGGCTGATTACAAGAAATAATAGCTGTATGTCTATTGACAGTTGACAGGATATTTTATATAATTACATACTGACAGAAAATATGGTGTCAACGAAAGGAAGATTTTTTATGGCACAGGAATTTATATTCACAAAATCAGAAATTGCC
>JALEYA010000034.1 GCA_022779945.1 Oscillospiraceae bacterium
AGACAGACTGATCGATTCAATAAAAACGCTTGCAGTCAGCAAGTGAAAATATACTCGGTTCTGCTTTTTCGTTTTCATAACTTAAAGTTATAGGTGAAATAGATTTAGATTTGCCAACTCAAAGTTAGCACAAATAAAACAGCCCAATAGATTTAACACAGCAAACATAAGAGAGAACAAATCACCCTTAACGCCAACAGTGCGACCACACTTAGTGTTGTCCTGTTACGAAAAGCGTTCTTTGCTTACTTTCTGACGCGCCTGTCAGAAAGTCAGTGCCCGCGCGGCATTAGCGCAAAGGTAGAAAGATAGAAGAAGTTACAGCAGAAAAGAACCGACTAACATTTACCCCGACAAACTGAATTTTACCGACCTGCTCACGGCTCGGGCACTCAGCTTTCAATCAAGTACCATGTACCCCGGCATTGGTGTCGTCACACGACCAAACCAAAATTTACTGCTCAGGCAACCAATTTTCACATAGCTTGTCAATAAATAAATGAAAAATTTATTTCATATAAATTAAAGAAAAGTATGTCAAAGCCCGAAAGGGCGGAAAGGGTCTTAAAAATGAAAAAGTATTATCCTGAAAACTACCTCATCTCAACAAAAGAAAACGAAAACTATCTTTCGACACGAGCCGCACTCAAGGAAGCCTATTACAACGGGCGCATTCTTGAAGCGAGAGCCGTGGTCTGCGATAAAGACCATAATCTTCACGTTGACCTCGGCGTTATGAAAGGCATCATGCCCCGCGAGGAATGTGCCGTCGGAATCGACGACGGCTCGGTACGGGACATTGCCATCATCTCAAGAGTCAATAAGCCCGTCATGTTCAAAATCATCGGCTTTGATACCGATGAGGACGGAAAGCCTGTCGCCGTTTTAAGCCGAAAAGCGGTTCAGCTCGCATGTAACGATGAATATATTTCCTCCCTCGTTCCGGGCTGTGTCATTGATGCCGTTGTCACACACATGGAATCTTTCGGCGTATTTGCCGACATCGGCGCCGGTATCTGCGCGCTGATGCCGATTGACAGCATTTCCGTTTCCCGGATTCCCCACCCGTCCGCACGCTTCACCGCCGGACAGAAAATCAAAGCGGTCGTCAAAAGCATTGACGAAAACGGCAGAATCACATTAAGCTACAAAGAGCTTTTAGGCACATGGGAAGAGAACGCAAGCCTCTTCAAAGCCGGTGAAACCGTACCCGGTATTGTCCGTTCGGTCGAACGTTACGGCATTTTTGTCGAGCTCAAGCCCAACCTTGCCGGTCTTGCCGAATATGTACCGGGCGTCGTTCCGGGTCAGCACGCAAGCGTTTATATTAAAAATCTGATTCCCGAAAGAATGAAAATCAAGCTGATTATTGTGGACTCCTTTGATGCACAGTATCCGAACGAACCCGTTACTTATTACAACACCTCGGACTTTATTGACCGCTGGGTTTATTCACCCGAATGCAGTGACAAAAAAATTGAAACTGTTTTTTCGGATTATGAATTGACTACAAAGGTCATTTGATATAAAATAGAAAGGCAATCCATAAGGAGAAAACGAAGAAAAGGACCGTGTAGAAAATGAGTATTAAGGAAACCATCAAGAAACGCAACAAACAGATTCGTCTTTCGGCGGAAAGAGCGGCAATCAATGCCGTCGCCGAGGTCGGAGTTGATGTACTTTGTGCACCGCCGCAGCTGAAGAATGCGAAAAGAGTACTTTTTGTTCAGCCGCACCCCGACGACAACCAGATCGGAGCCGGCGGAACTATGGCATGGCTTGTATCGCTCGGCGTCGAAGTGTATGAGCTTACCGTAACGGACGACCGCTATGCCGATCCTGCCTACAAAGGCAAGGAGAACGAGGTTGTCACGACCCGTCAGAAAGAAGCCATGGCGGCGCAGAAATATCTCGGTGTCAAGAATGCCGGCTTTTTGGGCTTTGCCGACAAAACAAGAGCCTCGGTTGACGAAATTTCACAGGCGATTTTGCCCGTCATCCGGAAGATCAAGCCCGATTTCGTGCTGACCGTTGACCCGACACTTGTTTCGGAGTGTCATTCCGATCACATCAAAGTCGGAACGGCCGTAAAGTACGCCTGCATCGACAGCTGGTGCAATTTCTACCCCGATTTCAAAGAGGACGGCTCATTCCGGGACGACACCTGGAAATGTCAGGGAATCGGTTTTTATTACACCGACAAGCCGAACGCCCTGATTGATATCAGCGATTTTGAAGAAAAGAAAATGGAAAGTATTTTGCTTCACAAATCGCAGTACGATGCGGCCTTGACGCTTGCGATCCGGTTACAGCAGCAATTCTTTGCAAAGGGCACAGAGTTTAAGGCTGCGGAACCGTTACGGCTTCAGTCCGCACTGCAGATGCATTGCTTTAATCTTCCGATTGAATAAATAACAATTTCACCGCCGAAGCGAATGTTTCGGCGGTGTTTGTCGCTTTACGACATCAATGGTCGGGATAGGCGTCGCCCTGCGACCCTGCGTGTCTGCTTTTTTATTCAGACACCTTTAACCGCGTCTGAGCAATTCCAGAAGATTTTCCCAAAAGCGTTCGGTCTTCTTGAACGCTTCTTTTTTGATCACAAGTCTCTTGTCCGCAATCCGTATACCGATTTCGTTTCCCGAGTCAATAAACGAACAAACCGCATAAGACTCTCCCGTGTTGACTTCCTCGGCCCGCTGACGGACGGTTGCTGTCCCGGCAAGGACAAAAAATACGGCGAAAATTGCCGTTGCCCGGAGCAAAAAACGGCTGACGATTTTTCCGATCGGATTTTGTGGTTTCATCGTTCTTTCCCTTTCTATAATTATTCTGTGTATTCTTTCATAACCTCTGCCAGCGCTTTGCCGATCATTTTGCCCGAAAGCGCCGCCTCCTGTAAGGTGTTGGAATCGCTTCCGACTTCGATTAAAAGCGAGTTTCGCGTCACGTTCATATTGTACCGCCGCGGTGCGAAGAAGATCGGCCGTGTAAGCCCCGGAAAAAGCGTTTCGAGCTTGTTCTGAAGCGTGACGGCAAAAACAAGGTTGTACCGCCAATCGGAAAAATCTTCGACCGGGTTGCCCCTTTCCTGACAGCCGCTGATAATCATGACCTGCGCCGCCTTGTGCCCGTTTATGGTCGCCGTCGGCTTGATTTTGGTTCCGTCCGACTGCTCGATGGCGTCACGGTGAATGTCGAGCGTGATTTGAACGGAGGGATACTTTTTGAGATATTCGATAACGGTCTTTCTGGAATGGTCGTAGGCGCCCGAATACTTCACATCGTGAATTTCGGTGTCGTGAATACATTGAAAGCCGTTCTTTTCAAGCTCTTTGACGATTTCGTCGCCGACCCGAACCATATTGAAGCTTGTGTCCTTGCTTCTTGTAATATAGCCCTGCGCATAAAAATCCCGGTCAAGAATCTGATAGGCTTCTGTGGTGTGCGTATGATAAATCAGCACGGACGGCTTGTTACGGCTCACGCTTAAATCCGCCTTTTCCTTTAATAGCTGTTCCACGCTGACCTTGGTCTTGTTGAGGTTTTTCAGCCGGACGTTCCCGAATGAGTCGGTCATGCCGTCGTTTTTATATTGCTTTTCAAAAATCGTTCCGTCCTTTTTGTCCTTGTCCGCCGTCTTGCTTGCCCCTTCGATACGCTTGCGGATATCGTCAGGCACGGCATAAAAATCGTCGTCGCCTGCCGCTGAGGCGGTAATCGGGACGGTTTCGCTTGGGTCTTTTTGGCTTTGTTCGGTTTGTTCCGTCTGATTGCCGACGGAAGGTTCGCTTTCGTTATCTTTTGCCGCCGAGGGAAGAAGCCTTGACGCACTGACAAGAGCGGCTTTGGCAAAAACAAACGAGATCTCTTTCATGAAATTGAACGCCAGAAAGCCGACAAGGCAAACACCGAAAACCGCAGCGATAATTTTCATGTTTCTGCCGTTTTTCATTGTCATCAGTCCTTTTTTCGCAGATTGTCCGGGCACAGACACCCCGACAACAATTCATATGAAAAATCGACCGTCTGCATGACTCGGTTATCCGACGATTTCCAATATTTCCTCCGCTTCCAGCTGCGGCTGAAGCGCAAGGTTGATTCCCATGGCGATAAATTTTGCCGCCCGCTCGATCACCAGGTCAATTTCTTTCGGGGTGACCATCATTTTCCCTTGATCGGAGTCGTAGATTTTTTTCTTTGCCTGTTCGTCTAAGCTGCCGCTGTTTTCGAGGATATCCATGGCCATCGTTGCCGCATCGACAACCGTCGGCACGCCGATGGCAATAACCGGCACACCGAGACTGCCTTGATCAATCGCCGTGCGGCGGTTTCCGATCCCTGAGCCGGGCGAAATGCCGCTGTCGGAAAGCTGAACGGTCGCTCCGAGCCGCTCGAGCCGTCTTGAGGCGAGCGAATCGACGGCAATCACCGCAGACGGCTTGATTTTTTTGACGGTTCCCTCGATGATTTCCGAGGTTTCGATTCCGGTTTTGCCGAGTACGCCCGGAACGATTGCCGCCACGCTGCGAAGTCCCTCAAGACCGATTTTTCCGGCAAGCTCTTTGTCAATGTGTCGGGAAGCGAGAACGTAGTTGATGCACTTCGGACCGAGAGCGTCGGGCGTGATCTTATCGTTGCCGAGTCCTGCGACAAGAACCGTTCCGTATTTCGGCAAAAGCTTGCGAAGTTCCCCGCTTAACACTTCGACCCGGCTTCCGGCAAGATCCGTATAACCCGTAAACGGCGGGATTTCCAGCGTGATGTACTTTCCCTGCGGCTTTTCAAGCAGCTTTTCTCCGTTTTCGTCGATGATTTCGATTCTTGTCACCTTGACACCGTCGAAATGCTCATAGGTGCTGACAACACCGTCGATTGTTTGGGTGCCGATGTATTCCCGTCTTTCAACGGCAAGATCCGTTCTGAAGTTCATATGCAAAACCGCCGCTTTTGCGGCTCTCCTTTTCAAAATTTTTATCGATAATATTGTGCAAACACTTGAATTTGCAGGATTTTTATAGTATTATTGTTTACACTTGTGAAAAAGTATATCCGAAATTCAAGAAATTACTTGCTTTTTTTTTTGAAAGATGATATGATATATTGACGCTATAAGGAGGTGTAATCAAATGCCGAACATTAAATCAGCAAAGAAGCGTGTTCTTGTTAACGCAACAAAGCAGGCTCGTAATAAGTCCGCAAACACGGCTCTGAAGACAGCAATCAAAAAGGCCAACGTTGCTATCGAGACCAACGCCGCCGATAAGGAAGCTGTTGTTACTGCCGCCATCAAGAAGATTGATCAGGCAGCAGCAAAGGGACTTCTTCATAAGAATAACGCAGCAAGAAAGAAGTCTGCTCTTACACTGAAGCTTGCAAAATAAGAAAAGCACTTGGGGCTGTCGCATTTAGCGCAGAACAAAAAGAAAAATGCTGAAATCAAGAATGAAATGGTTGCATTTTTCTTTTTTAACCGTTTTTTCACCCGCTCGCGGTATCTTTATACAGCTTCGGGGTGAAGAAAACGGTTTCTGCATCGAAATGCGACTGCCCCTGTTTCTTTCATATAGGCGACCTCTGAAGTCTTCCTGTTATTTACCGGCAAAAGCCGGCTTTTTTGTTGTCCGCTTTTGCCGACATTTTGCAAATGATTGAAGGGTCGAATCAAATACGGCGAAAAGCAAAAATCTATGGAAGCTCTGATTAAGGAACCTCTGATTAAATCTGATGTACAGATTACGCCGTCAGATTTTTCGTCATATCGCACAAAAACTGCGCAGGAATCCTGACGGATTTCAAGCAGTTTTTGTGCGATATGACGGGAAATATGCAAGTAAGCTGTGCATCAAAGCGTATGCTGTGATTTATTCAGAGGTTCCTTAAATCTGATGTGCAGATTGCGCCGTCAAATTTTTCGTCAGAAAAGTACAAAAGCGGCGCAGGAATTCTGGCGGATTTCAAGCAGTTTTTGTGCTTTTCTGGCGAAAAATTTGCAAGGTAGCCGTACATCAAAGCATATGCTGTGATGTATTCAGAGGTTCCCTATATGTCGGAAAGTCGGTAAAAGACGCTTTTCCACAGAGAAAATACGAAGTGTGGTCTTGTATAACCGTTTTGGATCGTTACCCCTTATTAAACGAAAATACAAAAAAATTGTGCCCGAACAACAAACTCACTTTTACTTGTTGTTCGGGCAGATATATGCATCGGCCATCCGATTTCTGACTTGTCTTTTGCTATCTGTTGATTTAAGACCGGCACTTCTTTATTGTACATTCTCAAGCGACTGAAAGAATTCATGCGCCAATACATACGCTCGCTTGCCGTCGTGTGAAATATATGCCGAGTGGTCGGCACCCTTGATGATTGCGATTTTGCTGTCCTTGATCGAATCATGAATAAACACCGTGTCCGAAAGATACATGATGTCAAATTCACCGGCAACAATATAGGCGGGACATTGGATTCTTGAAAGCTTTTCTGCATCAATCTGAGGCAACGTCAGCATCATCTCGTTCAATTTGTCATGCTTGCCCCGGTCGTCGAGCTTCACACCAAGCAGAAAATACGGCTTCATCGTGTCGGGGCTTGTATTCGCGCCGCAGGAAACAAAACCGCCGAGTAAATCGGGATAGGTGTACGCCACGGTGAGTGCATTGATGCCGCCGTCGCTGTGACCGAGGATATAAGGCTTACGGAGCTTCAGCGCTTCAATAAATTCCTTGATATCCTTCGCCATCAGATCGTAGGAAATCTCACCCGGGTCACTGCTTTGTCCGTGACAGCGGCTGTCGATTGCATACACCGTATAATCGTTTGCAAGATACAGCGCCGCTTCCTCAAGTGACTTGTGACTGCCGCCGTTTCCGTGAACCAGAATCAGCGGATGCCCTTTTTCACCGTAAACCGCATAGTGCATTTTCACTTTGCTAAGCTGAACATCGTCCTCTTTAACCGGACCCGACACAGGTTCGGGAAGTGACGAAGTATCGATGGTAATCAGATTGTGTTTTTTGGACTGAACACGAACCGCCGTCAGCCATCCGCCCGCTACGATTACGCACGCAAGAGCGACACAGCCGATTCCGATTGCTATTTTTTTGCCTTTTTTCATTTCGTTATCTCCTTTGCTTTTCTCCTTGATACTGTAAAAATATTATACCATACCGAAGCCATATAATCAATGAAAAAATCCGCCTGTCATACCGATAGGCGGATCTGCTGTTAAACAATTCGATTATTCGGCTACCGTAAATTCAACATATGCCGTTGCCGGAACTGTCTCGGTGCCGTTGAAGTCCGACTCAACCTCGTAATCAAACGCAAGGCGGTATTCGCCGGGAACCAGAACCGGAACGACACAGCTTTTGACATTAAAAGATTCTTCAAAGCTTTCGCCGGGATAATAAGACGTTCCGTCTTCCACATAGGTATCGTCGGAATTGCTTTTCATGAGAACATTTCTCCATTCGTCGGCAATCTTCATCTGAAGCTTCAGCTTGCCGTAGCCGGCAGAGGAAGACGAGACATCAATTTTTCTTCTTGTGTCGTTGGTGATCTGTACGTTGATGACTTCTGTTTTTGAGGTAATCGTCTCGTTTGTGATTTTGAGGGTGACCGCATCATTCTTCGCCGGCAGGAACAGGCAGAGAACGAAAAGAATCATGGCTGTTAATTTTGCAAAAAAGGCTTTCGGGTTTTCAAAAAGGTTTGGCACAGACATTCTCCTTTCGGTTTAAAGTATAATTTGTGACAATACCTGTCAATAAAAGGTTACCATATTTTTCGCTCTTCACGGAAAGTTGGGGAATTTACTAAAAACCGAACTTTCAGCGTTTATGCCGCGAAAGCCACTTTACAATGAGAAGGCGGTGTGATAGGCTTATTGCCATACCGGCAGCAAGAGCGCATTGCGCGAGGCTTGCCGGCGCCGGAATGAAATCACGCCGCCAGAGGCTCATTGTCAAGTGGATCGTGGAATAAATGCTGTTCTATTCCCCAACTTTCCGTGAAGAACC
>JALEYA010000037.1 GCA_022779945.1 Oscillospiraceae bacterium
GGGTATACCTGTCCGTCTTTGAGAATTCTCTGTTCAAGAAGCTTCATCGTAATCACCGCCGCTTAAATAAAAATTGAAAACAAGCGGCTCATACACTTCGCACGATTCCGCCGATATCAGATACAAACAGATTTTATCAAAAAAGCTCGAACTTTGCAATACATTTTTTAATTAAACTTGAATTAAAGTACCAAATCGTTATTGTATACTTTGCACAACCGAAAACATTTTTTAAGGAACCTCTGATTCAATCACAGCATACACTTTGATGCACATCTACCTTGCAAATTTTCCGCCATATCGCACAAAACCTGCTTGAAATCCGTCAGGATTCCTGCGCAGTTTTTGCACTTTTCTGACGAAAAATTTGGCGGCGTAATCTGCACATCCGATTTAATCAGAGGTTCCCTAAATTCCCGCCGTGCCGGGATGACGATACTATAACCTGCTCAAAGCAGGGTGGTGATAGCCCGTCGGTTTCACGCTCCCTTCGTCCTCATACGCGGTATACCCCGTAATCTCGGGAGGTCTGCAATCCGCCGACGGAGCGTCTCTCCTTTAAAAAAGGTGTTGGGTTATATTCGCCAAAGTGACCGAACACGGCAGGATATTATATTTTTTTCGTTGAGGTCGGGATTATTCGTCAGTCTCGTCCTCTTTTTCGAATTTTTCAATCAGTCTGTCTTCGATGATGTTGCCGATTTCGTTGAACTCATTTTCGTCCTCAATCTGGATCAGATAATTCTCGCCGTTTTCTTCAATAACTTTAAGAATCAGAACATCACCGTCGTCGTCAAGTATGCTGATATCATCATCATAAACGGGAAGAAGAGCAACGTACTTGTTGCCGTCGTCGGTTTCAATCCGGTCAAGTTCTTCAAAAACATGTTCCTTACCGTCGTCGTCAACAACCGTTACAAGGTCGCCTCCCGTGAAAAATTCATCGCTCATAGCTTTGTCCGTCCGGCTTCCGGTGAAAGAAGCCGCCTTTCATGATCATTATTTCATAATCCTATTGTATTATTTTATCCCGTCTTTGTCAATATAAATTTCATCGACGGTTCATGTAAAAAATTTGTAAGAAAAATTATAAATTTTATAAAACCGTGGTATTTTTTGACGAAATATGGTATACTTGTACGAAATAAATAAGCACAATTTGCGTTAATCTATAATATTCAATATATTCCGGGAGTGGTACTATGCCTCAATCCTTTGATCCGGTTTTTGATAACTGGTATACAGAAAAGCAGATCGGCTTCGGAACCGACGGCAAGGTTTATTCGATCACCAAAGAGAATCCGGACGGAACAAAGCGCCGTTCCATTCTCAAAACCATACGAATTTCCGAAAATCGCAGCAGCGGAAGGGATTTCAACTCCGTTTCCGGCGACGATTTTACAAAAAGTCAGAACCTCGATGAAATCATAAAGAATATCACCGACAATATCGATGTGATAAAAGAGACGGACGGCGGAAAGCATTTCGTAAAATACGAACAATGGGCGGTTCGCAAAACGAGCGACGGGAAGGGCAGAATCATTATGATCCGGCTTGAGCAGATGCGGTCGCTTACAAGTCTTCTGAACGATTTTTCGTTTACGCTTGAAGAAACCTATAAGCTCGGAATTTGCATCTGCAAGGCTCTTGTACAGTGTCGGAAGTTCGGTTATATTTACCCGAATCTCAAACCCGAAAATATTCTTTTTGACCGCAAAGGCGTTTGCAAACTCGGAGATTTCGGTTCCTTCAGTTGTCTGGAACCGTCCAAAACCTCGATTGCCTTCAAGCGCACCCAGTATTATATGGCACCTGAATTTATCACAAGCGGAAAGATCAACTGTACGGCGGATACCTATTCGCTCGGACTTGTGCTTTATTCACTTGTCAATCGAGGAAGGTTGCCGTTTGTCGAAAAATATCCGCAGGAGGTTACCGTCAACGGTCTTGACCGTTCGATGAAGCTGAGGCTTGAGGGAAAAGAGTTTGAAAGACCTCCTCTTTGCAGTGATGCGCTGTTCAGGATTATTTCGAAGGCCTGTGCTTATCGGGAAAGGGATCGTTACCTGACCCCGAAGCAGATGCTTCGCGACTTAAAGGCGGCGGCAACGGGAAAGCCGTTCGAAAAAGTTGAATACGATGATGTTTATTCTGACTCCGAGCCGCCGAAACTTCAAAAAGAGGACGATATTCGTTCGACGACGGACGCACAGGAAGAAACATCGCTCCGGGAGGAACCGGAGGTGCATTATGAGTCTCCTCCGATTTCGCTTCGCAGTGAGATTCAGATTCCCGATGTGACGCCGTCCGATTATGTAAGCCAGAGCCGGCCGAAGCGAAAGAAACGGCCGACGTATGAAAAATTACCCGATGTCAAATCCAAAAACAGAGAAAAGGTAGACGACAGGAAACGGATTATTGCACTTGCGGTAGCGATCGTGTTTGTTTTGTCTCTTTTCTTCCTGTCACTTGTTTTACGATTCAGCGGTTCCGATGCACAAACGACTTCGGCGGTTGTCGCTGATATAATGAGTTTACTGAGATATGAAGGGGTGTTTGTATGGCTGCCGATATGATCAATGCCGTGCTGAAAGCGGAGGCACAGGCGCAAAAACAAAAGCTTGCTGCCGAAAAGCAGGCTGCGGAAATAATTGAAGCCGCAAAAAAGAAAGCGGAGGAGATTGAAGTCGTTACCCTGAAGCAGGCGGAAAATGAATCCGTGCTGATAGTAAGCGAAGCGGAGCTTTCCGGCGAGGGAACACTCGGTCAGGCCGAGCAGCTTGCGAAGCTTCGGGAACGAAAGGTAATAAGCGAAACCGAAAAAAGATATGATGAATGTATTAAGCTTGTTTTAGACAGCTTGGTATAACTGAGTTCAATTTGCTGAAAGTTTTCTTTTGCCGTTTTGACGGCAAAAAGGAGGTGTGAAATTTGGCAAAAATCAAGTTGGTTCATTTTGAGCTGATTGCTCTCTTACAGGAAAGTAAGAAGCTGATGGACTATCTTCAAAAAATCGGAATAACCGAAATCGAGCAGACCGGATGTCCGGACATTGTAAAATACGAAACAGACGGCATTGTCAGGCAGTTCGAACGCTACTATGAAATCGCCGAGAGTGCGAAAAACACGGTGGAGCAGTATTGCAGGATCAAACGATCTTTTGCCCGGTCACTTCGGGATTATGACTATATTGAGTACCGTGACTTTCGTTTGAAATTTGATAAGGCGGACGAAATTCTGAGCCTGTGCCGTGACATATTGAAGCTGTCGGACGAAATTTCGGCAATCAGAACCGAAATCATAAGGCTTAACACGCTGATTGAGTATCTGAAATCATGGGAACGGCTTGATATTCCGATGAGCAGTACACGAACCGGTAAAACGTCAATTTTTATCGGAAGCTTCAAAAAAGAGCTGACGGCCGAAAAGCTGAAAAATGAGCTTGCCGTTTCTCTTCCCGAAACGGAAGGAATCGAAGTTCAGATCATTCATGCAACGAAGCTTCTGACCAACGTTGTTGTCCTATGCTATATCGATGACGGCGACAAGGTGGCCGCCGCTTTAAAGAGTCTCGGCTTTACGTTCCCGGACAGCCCGGTTAAAAAGCTTCCTTCGGCGGCAATCAAAGAGTATCAGGAACAGATCGCTCAACTCGAAGAGCGTAAGGAAGAAATCATCATTCAGATCGGTGAATATCAGTCCTCGTACGGCGATATCCGTTTTGTGTGCGATTACTTCTTAGCGCAGATTGAAAAGTATAAAACGCTCGAAAGGGCAGGCTCAACGGATAAGACGATCTATATGGAAGGGTACGTTCCCGATAAAGACAGCGACGACCTGAAGTTCGAACTGGAAAAACGTTTTTGCTGTCAGATTGAATTCAGCGAACCCGACTATGAAAGCGAAGATGTTCCCGTTCTGATTGAAAACCGATCGTTTGCCGCCGGAGTCGAAAGTATCACCGATATGTATTCGCCGGTTTCAAACCGGGATATCGACCCGAACCCCGTGATGTCGTTTTTCTATTACGGATTGTTCGGCATGATGCTTTCCGATGCGGGCTACGGGCTTTTGATGGTGATAGCCGCTCTTGTTGCCAAATTCAGATTCAAGGTTGAGGGCAGCAAGAAGAAAACCGCGGACTTCATTCTTTACTGCGGAATATCGACTGTGATCTGGGGCTCGCTTTTCGGCGGATTTTTCGGCGACCTGATTCCCACGATCTGTACGTCGTTTTTGGGAATGGAAAAAGGTCCCGACCTTGCGTTGTGGCTCAGTCCCCTTGACAACAGCGTCAGTATGCTTCTGTTTTCGTTTCTGATCGGCATTATTCATCTGTTTGTCGGCCTTGCGATGCGGTTTTACACACTGTGTAAGCGGCGGGAATATGTAGCGGCGGTCTGCGACGTCATTCCGGTCTATGTTTTCGTTACGGGACTTGCGATTATCGGAAAGAACTTCATTTCGCCTGTTTCCGAAAAGGCAAAATCGGTCGGCATGATTCTTCTTGCCGCAGGTGCGGCGTTGATTATCCTGACAGCCGGACGAAGCGCTAAGAATATTCTCGGAAAGCTCGGCGGCGGTTTCTATGCGCTTTACAATACGACCACCGGGTACTTAGGCGATATTCTTTCCTATTCGAGATTGCTTGCCCTTTGTCTTGTAACGGGTGTTATTGCGAATATGGTGAATATGATGGGCGCCATGTTCGGCAATATTATCCTTTTTGTGATTATATTTATCCTCGGTCATGCGCTGAACATTACGATCAACCTGATTGGCACTTACGTTCACACAAGCCGACTGCAATACGTCGAGTTTTTCTCGAAATTCTATGAGGGCGGAGGAAAAGTTTTCACCCCGTTCCGATTCCATTCAAAATACCATAAATTCAAGGAGGAACCAATCAATGAGTAATTTAGGTTTAGTTTTCGCATTAATCGGCGCCGCTTTTGCGGTTGCCTTTGCCGGCGCAGGTTCGGCAAAAGCTGTCGGTCTTGTCGGTCAGTCTTCGGCGGGGCTTCTTTCGGAAAATCCCTCTCTTTTCGGTAAGGTGCTGATTTTACAGCTGCTTCCCGGTACACAGGGTCTTTACGGCTTTATTATTGCGCTTTTTGTCTTTATCCGTACACAGCTTCTTTCCGGAACCCCGGCTGAACTTACATGGCAGCAGGGACTGCTTTATTTTGCCGCTTGTCTTCCGATTGCCATCGGCGGTTTCTTCTCTGCGGTTTACCAGGGCAAGGTGGCTTCGGCGGGTGTAAGCCTCGTCGCCAAAAAGCCGGAACAGTCCGGTCGTGCGATCGCTATGGCATCGCTTGTTGAATTTTATGCAATCTTACCGTTCCTGATCTCTTTCCTTGCCGTTGTCAGCGTTGGCTGATACTGAATACTTATTTGTTTGGCAAAGGAGATGATGAGTGTGACGGGACTTGAAAAAATTATTGAAAAAATCGCCGAAGACAGCGCAGAGGAATGCAAGACCATTATTTCCGAAGCAAAGGCGCAGGCGGACAGAATAATTGCCGATGCAAGAAACGAAGCCCGCAAAAAGGCGAACGATATCACCGGGGAAGCGAAGGCGCAGGCGGATAAAAAGCTTGCCGTTTCCAAGTCGGGTGCAGAATCCATAACAAGAAACCGCTATCTCTCCGTGAAAAACGCAGTGGTCAACGATATAATCTCCGCCGCTTATGAAGAAATTGAAAAAATGAGCGACAAAGATTATTTTGATCTGCTTTATAAGCTCTGCATCAAAAATGTGGAAACCGGCGAGTGCATCATGCGGCTGAATGCTAAGGATCTCGGGCGTCTGCCTGCCGATTTTGAAGACAGAATCAACGGTGCGGTTTTTGAAAAAGCCGCCGTTCAGGTTTCGAAAAAGCCTTATGATATTGAAAACGGCTTCGTTTTGATCTATGACGATTTTGAAATCAACTGTACATTGAGAACTGTTTTTGACAGTGAGATGGACAAGCTCAAGGACATTTTAAGCCGGAAGCTGTTCAGCTGAGCGTGACTTGAATTTTCAGGAAAGGAAGCAGTACCGGTACCGTAAGCGGGACTAATCCCCGATGCGATATTTTGTACTGCGTGGCGATTATGATAAAAGATACCGATTACGCTTACGCAGACGCAAGACTGAAGGCGAACGAAAACAAGCTTTTAACATCGCAGGATATCGAAACCCTTGTTTCCTGCAGAAGCGTAAAAGACTGTTATGAATTTTTGTCCGCAAAGGGCTGGAAAATCTTGGAGTCAGCCGATCTTGCCGCAGTTTTAAAACAACAGAACAAGGATTTGTGGCAGCTTTTGTCGGAATCCGTACCGGATAAAAGCGTTTTGACCGTTCTTACCGTATGCAACGATTACTTCAATTTAAAAGCCGCCGTAAAGGCTTCGTTTGTCGGCGTGACGCCGGACAGACTGTTTGTTTATCCGACATCGGTCGATCTTGAAATGCTTCAGACAAGCGTAAAACAGCACGATTTTGACGCGTTGGGTGAAAAATTGGGCAATACGGCAAAGGAGGCCTATCAGGCGGCCTTGACAAGCGAAAGCGGACAGGCGGCGGATATTATTATTGACCGCGCCGCGCTTGACGAGCTTTCCCGCCTTTCAAAAGAAAGCAAATGTGAGCTTGCCAACGATATGGCAAAACTTCTTTGTACCTTCGCCGATATCAAGACGGCTTACCGTTCGGCAAAAACGGGAAAAAGCGCCTCCTTCCTTGAAAAAGCGATTTCGGACGGCGGAGCGCTTGACCGGAAAACGCTGATCGAAAAAAGCGAGAAGGGCGAAAAAGAGCTGTTGGATTATCTGCAAAAAACCGATTATCAAACGGCTTCACAGCTTCTTGAAAAAAGCACCGTTGCGTTTGAAAAATACTGTGACGACGCCGTGATCGACGAAGCGAAAAAAGCGAAGTATATGTTCCTCGGTTTTGAACCGGTTCTGGCTTTTTACTATGCGAAGCAAGCGGAACTCAAGTGTGTCCGCATTGTTCTCGGCGGGAAGCAGAACGGACTTTCCGACGACGCTTTGAGAGAAAGGGTGAGAGCCTTATATGTATAAAATAGCAGCCATCGGCGACAGAGACAGCGTTCAGGGCTTCGCTTCGATCGGGCTTGAGGTGTATTTTGCCGATGAAAAGCAGGAAGCCGAAAAGCTTTTAAAAAGAATAGCGAATGACAATTATGCGGTGATTTATATTACCGAAAAGCTTGCGTCCATGATCCCGCAGGAAATTGAAAAATACACCGAAGCGGTTACACCGGCGATTATTCCGATTCCCGGTGTCAGCGGAAACACAGGTGAGGGAATGAATAATGTCAGCCGTTTTGTTGAAAAAGCGGTCGGCTCGGATATTATCAATTGATTTATTTTTATCGAAAAAGGTGATAAATTGTGAAAACAGGCACCATTACAAAGGTCTCCGGCCCTCTTGTTGTCGCTTCCGGCATGAGAGAAGCGAATATGTTTGACGTAGTACGTGTCAGCGACAAAAGGCTGATCGGAGAAATCATAGAAATGCATGGCGACAAGGCGTCGATCCAGGTTTATGAAGAGACGTCGGGCCTCAGGACAGGTGAGCCGGTCGAATCGACGGGTGAGCCGTTGAGCGTTGAGCTCGGACCGGGATTGATCGGTTCGATTTTCGACGGTATTCAAAGACCGCTTGTCGAAATCATGAAAATCGCCGGAAACAATCTTCAAAGAGGTATTGAAGTTCCGGCACTCAGCCGTGAAAAGAAGTGGAAATTTACGCCCGAAGTCAAGGTCGGTGATTCTGTCCGCGGCGGTGACGTTCTCGGCACTGTCCGGGAGACCGATGTTGTTTTACACAAAATTATGATACCGCCGAAAATGAGCGGAACCGTTAAGGAAATTTCTGAGGGCGAATTCACCGTAGAGGAACCCGTAGCGGTCATCACCGACAAAAAAGGTGTGGAACACCCGATAACACTGATGCAGAAATGGCCCGTCAGAAAGGGCAGACCGTTCAAAAAGAAGCTTTCTCCCGACAGACCGCTTGTCACGGGTCAGAGAGTTATTGACTCCCTGTTTCCGATAGCCAAGGGCGGTGTTGCCGCCATTCCGGGTCCGTTCGGAAGCGGAAAAACCGTCACACAGCATCAGCTTGCCAAGTGGGCGGAGGCGGATATCGTTGTTTACATCGGCTGCGGCGAACGCGGCAACGAGATGACCGACGTTTTAAACGAATTTCCGGAACTTATTGACCCGCATACGGGAAAGTCGCTTATGGAAAGAACCGTTCTGATCGCCAATACCTCGGATATGCCTGTTGCGGCAAGAGAGGCGTCGATTTACACAGGAATTACGATTGCGGAATACTTCCGTGATATGGGGTACAGCGTAGCTTTGATGGCGGACTCGACATCACGGTGGGCGGAGGCTCTTCGTGAAATGTCGGGCAGACTCGAGGAAATGCCGGGTGAAGAGGGGTATCCCGCTTACTTAGGTTCAAGACTTGCGCAGTTTTACGAGCGCGCCGGACGAGTGCTTTCTCTCGGCAAAGACGAAAGAGAAGGCTCTTTGAGTGTTATCGGAGCTGTTTCTCCTGCCGGCGGTGATATTTCCGAACCGGTAACGCAGGCGACGCTTCGCATTGTTAAGGTGTTCTGGGGGCTTGATTCTTCGCTTGCCTATAAGCGTCACTTCCCGGCAATCAATTGGCTGACAAGTTATTCGCTTTATGCTTCGTCGCTCGGGTCATGGTTCAACGAAAACGTCAACGCTGAATGGACTGAGTTAAGAGCAAAAATCATGAAGCTTCTTTCCGAGGAAGCGGAATTACAGGAAATCGTAAAGCTCGTCGGTATGGACGCTCTCTCACCGGGCGACCGACTGAAAATGGAAGCCGCACGCTCAATCAGAGAGGACTTTTTGCATCAGCTTGCGTTCCACGAGGTCGATACCTATTCATCTTTAAAGAAGCAGTATCTGATGATGAAGCTTGTGATTTTGTTCTATGAAATGTCGCGCCGGGCACTCGAAAATTCGGCGGACATCGAAACGATCGTAAAGCTTGACGAAAGAGAGCAGATCGGCCGATTCAAATATGTACCCGAAGAAAATATAGAGGCTGAATACGAAAAAATCGAGCGTTCGCTTGCGTCCTCGCTTGCCGAAGCCGAGAAAGGGGAGAGTGACTGATGCCAAGAGAGTATAAAACGATTCAGGAGGTCGCAGGTCCTCTTATGCTCGTTCGGAAGGTTGAAGGCGTAGCCTATAACGAGCTTGGTGAAATCGAACTTGCCAATGGCGAAAAACGTCATTGTCGTGTGCTTGAAATCGACGGCACGGACGCTTTGGTTCAGCTTTTTGAGCCGTCGTCGGGTATCAATCTTGCCGAAAGCAAGGTCAAATTCTTGGGGCGTCAGATGGAGCTCGGCGTATCTGAGGATATGCTCGGTCGTGTTTTTGACGGTCTCGGACGACCGATTGACGGCGGTCCGGCCATTATCCCCGATAAGCGCCTTGACGTAAACGGTACACCGATGAATCCCGCGGCAAGAAGCTATCCGCAGGAATTTATCCAGACCGGCGTTTCTGCTATCGACGGACTGAACACCCTCGTAAGAGGTCAGAAGCTTCCGATTTTTTCCGCCTCGGGTCTTCCTCACGCAGAGCTTGCCGCACAGATTGCAAGACAGGCGAAGGTGCTCGGCGAAAACGAGCAGTTTGCCGTTGTGTTTGCCGCTATGGGCATCACGTTTGAAGAGTCCGAGTTTTTTGCCCGTTCTTTCCGTGAAACGGGAGCGATTGACCGCACGGTCATGTTCTCGAATCTTGCGAACGATCCGGCGATCGAAAGAATTGCGACACCGAAAATGGCGCTGACCGCCGCGGAATATCTTGCGTTCGAAAAGGATATGCACGTCCTTGTCATTCTGACGGACATCACGAACTATGCCGATGCACTTCGTGAAATCTCCGCCGCAAGAAAGGAAGTTCCCGGTCGCCGCGGCTATCCCGGCTATATGTACACGGATTTAGCTTCGATTTACGAGCGCGCAGGTCGTCAGAACGGCAAAAAAGGCAGTATTACGCTCATTCCGATCCTGACAATGCCCGAGGACGATAAAACCCATCCGATCCCCGACCTTACGGGTTATATCACCGAGGGTCAGATCATTTTAAGCCGTGAGCTTTACCGTAAGGGCGTTATGCCGCCTATCGACGTTCTTCCCTCTCTTTCAAGACTGAAGGATAAGGGTATCGGTGAGGGCAAGACCCGTGCGGATCATTCAAATACCATGAATCAGCTGTTTTCCGCTTACGCCCGAGGCAAGGATGCCAAGGAACTGATGGTTATTTTGGGTGAAGCGGCTTTGACCGATATTGATAAGCTTTATGCAAAGTTTGCCGAAGAATTTGAAAAGCAGTATGTTTCCCAAGGGTTCGAAACGGACCGGACAATAGAAGAAACGCTCGATCTCGGCTGGAAACTGCTTTCCATTCTTCCGAGAAGCGAACTGAAGAGAATCAGTGACAAATTCCTCGATCAGTATTATAACAAAAAGTAGGTGACGAAATGGCGGTAATGAATGTCAATCCGACAAGAATGGAGCTTTCCAACCTGAAGAAAAAGCTTGTTACCGCTATGCGGGGGCATAAGCTTCTCAAGGATAAGCGCGACGAGCTGATGCGTCAATTCCTGCTGTTTGTCCGGGAAAACAAGGAATTGAGAAAAAAGGTGGAAAAAGCCGTAAAGGATGCCGGGGCTCATATGGCGAAGGCCGCAAGCGTGATGAGCGACGAAGCGGTCGAAGTGGCGCTGATGATGCCGTCGCAGTCCATGCGTGTTGACGTTGAAGAAAAGAACGTGATGAGCGTCACCGTGCCGGTTTTCAAGCCCGAATATAAAACTGCCGTTGACGGTGAAATCTATTCTTACGGCTACGCGTTTACGTCGTGCGACCTTGATGATGCGGTCAAGGCACTTTCGGATATCATGCCCGATATGCTCCGTCTCGCCGAAGTCGAAAAGAACTGTCAGCTCATGGCGGGCGAAATCGAACGGACAAGGCGCCGGGTAAACGCCCTTGAGCACGTTATGATTCCGCAGTATCAGGACACGATCAAATACATTACGATGAAGCTTGACGAAAACGAGCGCTCCAACACGACAAGATTGATGAAAGTAAAGGACATGATGCTCGAAAAAGCACATAACTATCATTATGACGGATGACGAACTTCTTCTTGCTAAAGCAAGAGATCTGAAAACCAGAAGTGAAGACGATTCGATGATTTGTGCGACCAACTTTCTTGACGAAAGACAGCGGTCGCTGATAAGCGTACTCGAAAAAGAGCAAAACAAGTATACCGATACGTTTTATTTCGGCGGTTACAAGGACGCGTCAAGAACAGCGGCGGTGTTTGTGCCTAAGTTTTTTGAAGTGACAGATATTGATTCGTTTTTTCTTGAAAATCCCGATGATTGTCCGTTTTGCCTGATTCGGATTGACAAAGATCGGTTTACTTCTCTTTCGCACCGTGACTATCTCGGTGCTGTTATGGCACTCGGAATTAAAAGAGAGATGCTCGGTGATTTTCTGGTTGACGAAAGCGGCTGCTTTGTGCCTTGCGTCAGGAGTGTGAAAGGCTTTCTGTTAAGCCAGCTTGAATCAGTCGGACGTGCAAGTGTAAAGGTAAAAGAAGCGGCCTTTTCGGAAATTGCCTTGACCGAAGCCAAAAGTGAAGAAATTGTCAGTTTTGTTTCGTCGTTAAGACTTGACAACGCTGTCGGTGCTGCTTTTTCGGTCTCACGAACCAAGGCAGGCGAGGCGATTGAAAAAGGTCTTGTTTTCGTCAATTCCGTCCAGGTTTTTAAGCCCGATTATAAGCTTTCCGAAGGCAGTACCCTTGTTTTCCGCGGAAAAGGAAAGGCTGTTATTGAGGAAATCTTAGGCGAAAGCAAAAAGGGAAGACTGAGAATCAAAATCAAAAAGTATATATAACCTTCTGCCGTCGGCAATGCACTGACGGCGTTTTTTTGTTTTTGATCCTTTGCATTTATTGATCTCGCCCTTGAAATTCTCATGCGGTTATATTATAATGAAGTAAATAGAAAGTAAAAACGGAAGCGGAAGAATTTTACGTCTTCTGCAAAGCCAAATAGGGGGATATTAAAATGAAATATGTAACAAAAATATTGCTTTTTCTTTTTGTACCGACGATTGCGATTGCTGTGCTGGCCGCTGTATTCGGTTTTGATTCGACGGGTGAATTTGTACAGGCTACCGTTGAAGAAATTCTGCCGTTCGGAAACGTCGTTTCGGTCGTGATCGGAAAGTATGCGCCGATAACGGTGGGAAAGCCGTATTCGTTTTATTTGCTGATGATTGATGTAATGAAAATGCTGATTACCAGCTGTCTGTTTACATTTACCGTCCGACTGGCCTCCATTCTGACCGGAATTGATGATAAAAAACGCGTTCTGTTCCCGATCGTTCAGTGTATCTTTTCTGTTTTTCTTGCCGTTCTTGCGGGCTTTATGATTGAAAAGCTTCAGACCCTGCTTGAAGAAAAATTCGGTAATGTTTTGTCTGTACTGTCGATTCTTCTCATAGCGGCTTTTGTCGTGGCAATCTGGGTGGCTTTTATGCATGCCCGCGGCGGTTTCGCTTTCAACTTGATTTTTTCCTACCTGATAGCAAGAAAACTGATTCCCTCCGTTATCATCAATACGGCGACGTACATTTTCCTGAGTGTAATGCTGATCTGCCTGACGAACGATGAGCTGTCAAGTGCCGTGATGCCGATCGCGCTGATGATTTACGGAATGGCAATTCTGGTTTCAACACTCTTTGAAAAGCACATACCTATCGGCAATTGAGTCGGCTATCGTACGAAAACGAACAAAGATCCCGTTCGCTTGGTTTGCGGACGGGATCTTTTAATGATGACACTTGTTGTTTATTCGGCGGCCTTTTTGTTGCCGTCGTTTTTCGTTTTCTCTTGGTTGTTGCCGGCAGCTTTTGACTCATCAAGCTGTTTGTTATATTTTGCTTCGAGCTTGTTGTAAATCATGATTCCAATAAGCCCCAGAATGGCGGTTCCGACGAAAACAGCAATCGATAAAGCGTAGCTTTTCTTCTCGAGTGCCGAGCCGCAGATGGTTGACGTGATAATCGACGGAATACGGGCAAAGCTTGTGATAAGCATAAATTTGACCATACTGAAATCGGTAACGCCTATAAGATAGGTGATGATGTCCTTCGGCGTTCCGGGAATCAGATAGATGATAAAAAGAGTTGTCGAAAGCTTTGCTTTGTTCTGAAGAAAGCGCAGCGAATTAATCTGCTCCTGCGATACAAAGATATTGACGACCTTCACGCCGAAAACCTTGGTCAGTGCGATAATAACAAGCGAGCCTAAGAAAGTGCCGAGCATACAGTAGAAAAGACCGCCGAACGTTCCGTAGGCGTAGCCGGAGCCGATTTCAAGAGGCTCGGCGGGTATGAATTTGACAACCGTCTGGAGTGCTCTTATGGCGACGAAAATGATTTTCCCCGTTGTGCCGAAGCCGTCAAGCCATTTCTTGAATTTATCCGTATCCTCAAAGAAAGCTAAAAGCTTTTTACCGAACAGACAGTAGCAGATGATCATAGCTACAATGGCGATACCGGCAATAATGATAACTGCGATCTGTTTTTTTCGTTGTTTCGGTTCGTCGCTGAGTAATTTAAAGTTCTTGATTTTGTCAACTAATTTCATTTTCCGTAGTCCTTTTTAATCGTTTTTCCAAGGCATATCCCGGTATTCATAATACAGGGGGAGAAGGATTCCTTGATAGCCGGGTTTCCACGGCTTGAACTTTCCGTTAAAATGGACAATAACCGTGTTTTTGCGTACCCAGTCAAGATCTTTCACTCTGTCTTTGTTGAACTTGACCGTTTTTTCGTCGAGATTATAGATGCATTCATCGGCGAAAACGGTCTCGGTGTTGAACATACCGTTCAGGACGTCCTGATCCGCAAGGAAAAGCCATCTTCTGTGCTTTTTCATATAACGGAAAATGTCATCGCTTGTGACGGTCTTACGCAGTTTATCGACGTTGAACATGATAACGCCGGCGTTAAAGTACCGTACATCTTTCGGCGAGTGAAAACGGACACGGTTGAGAAACTCGCACCAGGATTTTGTGTGGCCGCAGGCAGCGAGCGTTTTTCCTTTGAAATCAATGTTGTAAAATGAACGGATATCGTTAATGATGATCGTGTCGGGATCGATGTAAAGAATTCTGTCAACCTCTTTCGGAAGATAGTCCATCAGAAGAAGACGGTAATAGGTTTCCTTGGAAATTCTGTCCATAACGGGCGCATCGTTGAGCAGAGCGGGATCAATCTCAACCGGATGAACCGTTACCCGCTTTTTGTCGACCGCTTTGTCAATGCGGTCAAAGTGTTCTTTTTTGAGTGATGAATGGGCAACATATAAGTCGAAAATGCCGTTCGGGTTAGAAATCATGAGAGACTTGAGCAACACACAAAGCGGACCGACGTAGTTGCCGTCTAATGCAACGAGTATATTCATATTATGAACCGCCGGATGCGAATCAGCCGATGAATTTTCCGGTATTCGTATCCGTTCCTTTCGTACTGTTTTCATACGCTTTCGGTTAGGAAAGCAATCTTCAATAGCAAATATCAATTTTACACTATAAGTCTAAGCGATAGGCGCGTAAAAGTCAATATTTATGACAAGAACGTAATGAATTTGTAAGAAAAAGTTATAAATTGCTTTTTCAATAATGTAATTGTCATGACCAAGTTTAATTTTAGTTAAAGGAAAAGTAAAACATTTATGACGGTTTGCCTTTTTTCGGTAAACCGTCATAAGATCAGTATGCGTCAACCCGTTTTTATCCGGCTTTTTCCAACTCTTTTTTGAGCTTTTCGATAATCCGCTTTTCAAGACGGGAGATATAGCTTTGCGAAATGCCTAAAATATCGGCAACCTGTTTTTGTGTGTATTCTTTTGTGTCGTACAGGCCGAAGCGCATGATAAGAATTTGCTTTTCTCTTTCGTCAAGACTTTCGACAACGGACAGCAGCTGCCGTTTCTCGTCCTGAAGTTCAATCCCTCGGTTGACTTCGTCCGCATCGCTTCCTAAAACGTCCGATAAAAGCAGTTCGTTACCGTCCCAGTCAACATTCAGCGGCTCGTCAAACGAAACCTCTTTTTTTCGGTTGGCTGTCTTTCTCAAAAACATAAGGATTTCGTTTTCGATGCACCTTGAAGCGTAGGTGGCAAGCTTGATCTTTTTGTCGGGGCAAAAGGTGTTGACCGCCTTGATCAGCCCTAACGTCCCGATGGATATCAGGTCTTCGATTCCGATTCCCGTGTTCTCGAACTTTTTCGCTATGTAAACCACAAGACGCAGATTATGAATAATCAGCACTTCACGCTTGCTTTCGTCGCCGCTCATGATTTCTTCGAGTATTTCTCTTTCCTTTACCGCCGAAAGCGGAGCGGGGAGGTTTTCGCTCCCGTTGACATAATAAAGCTCGTTTGAATCCCGGAAGCCGAGGACGACAAGCAGCTTGTTAAAAGCCTGACTGCATTTAAATTTCAGATATTCCAGCATAATCCTTCCCCTTTTCATTGGTTGTGTTTTCAAACAGTTTCGCGGCAAGCAACGCCGAATAATCTCCGTTTAAGATCTTGCTTCTGCTCATGGCAAGATACACTTTGTCCGTTTCAAACGAACTTTCAAGCCCCGATATTTTAATGAGGTCCGGTCGGAAAGCGGTCAGGGCAGATGTTTTCCCAATCGTAGAACAGGGGATGATCCGACTGAGTCTTTCGCTTTCTTCAAACCGCTCGGAAATTGTGACCCCATCGGTGTCTTTCACAGTCGGATCGATGATGATGACCGGATAGCCTGAAAACGGTTCGGTCAGCGTGTTGCCGGAATCGAGAAAAGCTTTGCTTGTAAATTCATAAGAGCAAAAAATGACGGTCAGAGTGTATACGTTGTTTTTGGGAGCTTTAAAGGCGATCAGCTTCGTTACGGCAGTAGTAATGATGTAGCATATTACGGTAAGAATGAGAAGAGTCAAGGTGTTGATGTTGAAATAAACTATGCCACAGCAATACACCATGGAGTGTGGCGCAAAAACCAGCCAGATTGCCAGCATCAGACCGGCAAAAGCGATATCGACAAGCAAAAAAGCACCGATAAGACGGAGAAAAGCTCTTTTATTGCCGAATCCGAAGGCGAGTAAAAGCATCACAACCCCGACGGCAATTTTCGTGATGGTTATAATCCATTCGGGTATGGTGTCCGTCAGAATAATCAGTGAATAGATTCCGCCGAGGAGCGACGCTGAAAACAACCGGACACTTTTTGCGTCCCGTCTTGCAACCTTTGCGCAAAGCCGCAAAAGGATGTAATTGATATACAGATTTACAATCACCAGCACGTCGGCATAAATCACCTGCATTTTCCTTCACCGTCATTATTATAAATGCCGCCGAAATCATAAAATGTCGCCTTTCGTCGCCGTAAAAAAGTTTCGTGTATCTTGAAGATGTGAATAATCTGTGATATAATACAGACAGAAAATTTTGGGAAAGGAGTTTCGAAAATGGAATTTGATCTCAAGCAGTTTTTTCATGATCTGAGAGTATTTCTGGAAGAGCTTTTCGAAGTGTTCAAAAACTTCGGAAAATAATTTCCTGTTTTTTCCTTGTATTACGTTTCGCAGTCCGTCAATAATACTAACACAGCGGTCAGTCAGACCTTGTAACTTTGAAAATACGGTTACATAGGCGGCTTCTCCGCTGGCAAATCATGCGGGGAAGCCCGGCATATTTGCAAAAAGCCGTAAGCGGCACTTTGCTGTTTCGGTTAGCAGGCTGTCGTTTACGGCAATAGGCTGTAATCCTCTGGAGGGGTTACAGCCGTTTTGTTTTTCGGAATACTGTTTGCGTTTCAGGAATTCGGGGCGGCAAAGATGGTGTTCAGCGGACGTTATAACGAATGTCGGGAAATTTTCAGAGGTTGCCCGCAGATAACCGTTTATATCAATTCTCGGTTCTTTTTGAAAGTCGGGAAAGCTTTTGCCGAATGGCTGCAAGAGCTTGCTCGGCATTGCTGCTATCCATTACCGACGCTTCAATGGGACACATACCGTCACCCTTTCGGTTGATGATATGTTCCGTTGTTTTTTCAAATTCAAAATGAATCCCATAATCAGTCAGAACTTTTTTTGCACCTTCGCTGATGACAAAAGCATACACGTTTTCGACTTTCAGAATAGCGTAAAGAAAAGCGGCGGCCTTTCCGACGACCTTGTCCGCCGCCGAAAAACCGGGGGACAGACGGCCTTTTTCAATTAGACCGAGCAGGGGGGCGACACCTCTTTCGCGGCTTGTGAATATTTCTGCGTCCTTGCAGAGTACACAGGTGAGGCTGTCATCGCTTTTGATTGTTTCAATGGCTTTTTTTAAATCTGTGTTCATTTTCATACCCTTATTTTTCGTACCGGGAGGCGGCATCTTCAAGAATACTACGGATTTCAAGCTTCTGCGGGCAGACGTCCTCGCATTTGCCGCATTTTATACAGTCGGAAGCTTTTCCGCTTTTTCCCCGTGCGATGAGCTTTTCATAGTCCTTTTTTCCCACGCCGGAACGCTTACAGTTGAGACAGGAAATGATGTCGGGAATCGAAATTTTCTTCGGACAGCCGGAAACGCAGTATTTGCAGCTTGTGCAGGCGACGATCTGCTGCTTCTTCAAAATTCCTCTTACTTCCATAACGGCCCGGTGTTCCTCCTGGGTGAGCGGTTTGAAATCCTTCATGTAGCTGATATTGTCGTTCATCATGTCCATGTTGCCCATACCGGACAGAACCATAAATATGCCGTCAAAGCTTGCGGCATAGCGAATGGCATAGCTTGCGACGCTTCCGCCGTTCAACGAGTCAAAAATCTCTTTTGCAGACTTCGGAAGCTTGACAAGCTGTCCGCCGCGCACCGGCTCCATAACAATGATCGGCTTGTTGAATTCACGGCAGACGTCATAGCATTTTTTGCTTTCGACGATGCTGCTGTTATAATCGTAATAATTAAACTGAATCTGAACCGCATCGAGTTCGGGATATGCGGTGAGGATCTTTCTTAATACCTCCGCTTTGTCGTGAAAAGAGATGCCGACATAGCGGATTTTGCCCTCTTTTTTTAAATCGAATGCGGTTTCATAGGCGCGGCACGCCTGATATTTTTTGAAATTCATTCTGTTTTGAGAATGCATCAGATAAAAATCGAAATAATCAACGCCGCATATTTCAAGCTGACTTTCAAAAAACGGGCGGATGTCTTTTTCGGATTTGAAATAGTTTTCGGTCAGCTTGTCGGTCAGTATGTACTTGTCGCGGTCATATCGGCTTGTCAGGCATTGCTTGATGGCAATTTCGCTTTTTCCGTCGATATATCCGTGGGCGGTGTCAAAATAATTGAAGCCGTTTTCGATAAAGGCATCTACCATTCTGGTAAACTCGTCACAATCGACTTTTTTTCCTTTCATCGGGAGTCGCATACAGCCGAAGCCGAGATTCTTTTTCACTTGCGGAAATTGTTCATTCATAATGATTCTCCTATTCGATTGATTTTGCTTTTGTGTTAAACAAGGCTTCATATTCGCTGTGACAGGTTAAAAAAATCACCTGATGGCGTTCGGCGCACATCGTAACCAGTTCACAGGCTTTGTGCTTTCGTTCGCTGTCCATATCCGAAAACGGATCGTCGAAAACAATGATGCCGCCGTCCGGGAACAGATGGTCAAGAACTGCGAGTCTGAATGCAAGAGAAACCGTTTGTTTGGTGCCTTCGGAAAGCTGTCTGAACCCAACGAGACGGTCGGAGGTGAAAATCTTCATGTTAAGCGTTTCGCTTTCGGCAAAGTCGGAAGTTACTTTTTCGTCTGTCAGAACATGAAGATAATGCGAAAAGCTTTCGGCTAAATCCTCAGCCGGGTTTTCGTTGATCCTTTTTTTGCATTCATAAAAGACCCGAAGGATATTTTCCCAACAGGCAAGAAGGGCTTTTTGATTTTCAAAATCACTCAACGCCTTATCAAGACGGTCACGGATATCTTCTCCGTAGGTTTCTTTGAAGGATTCAAGCTTCTGAACCGCTTCGGTTTTCTTTTGTAAAGCCTGCTCGCTTTTTTGTTGAAGCTGTTTCAGCTTTTCTCTTTCGATTTTACAGTATTCGTCAATATCCTCAATCTCAAGATATTCCTGCGGAATGTCGTTTGTGCCGTCAAGCTGTGCCTGGATTTTTTCGATTTCCTCGCCGGTTTCACGGATTTTTCTTTTGAGGTCATTAAGACTTGTATATACCGACTCGAAGGATTTTATCTCAGCCTGCACTGCGGCAACAAATCGGACAATATCCTTTCCGCCGGTAAGATTGAAAATGTCGCTGCGGATTTCTTCGTTTGTTCTTGTTTTTTCGATGACCGCGGCGGCGCGATTCTCAAGTTCTTCAAAGCTTTCTTCCGAAAGAATAAGCTGAAGCTTTGACTGTGCATTCTGTGCTTTCAGTTCAACAGACGCCCGGTATCGTGCTTTCTGCTCAAGCTCATCTATGTTGTCGGATTGGTGTTTTTTCAAAATGGTATCAACAAGCTTTTGGGATTCTTCAAGCTGACCGGTTATTGTCTCGGTATCAATGTCAGCCGGAGAAAGCTGCATTTGCATGACGCCCGGAACGGTAATATCGACAGCCCGGTTCAGAATGATTTCATCGTCAGGCTCGATTTTTTCACCGGTTCCGACGGCTGTTATGGTCACACTGTTTTCGCCGAACATTTTTATTTTTGCACTGATGTTCATGGCACAAAGCTTGTTTTTCAGCTGATCGATTTTTCTAAGCTGCGATCTGACCTCGGTGATATCACTTTGCGAAACCGGAGGAGAGGATGAAAGCATGGTCTGATACTGCTCAAGCTCGTCATGAATCTTTTTGGCTTTTTCATACTTGTCGGCAAGAACCCTGTTTTCCTGCTCCTTTTGAAGAACGCAGCCTATTTCGTATCCGGATAAAATGATCGGCCATTTTTCGGCGTCGGTACGACACTTTTCAAGCTGAGAGCCGAGAATTTTAAGCCGTCTTTTTCTTTCGCCGAAAACGGCGACGGCAGCGGAGAAGGTGTTCAGACGGTTATTGCTTTCTTCGGCTTTCTGAACGGCTTCCCGTATTTTTGTGTAGCCGGATAATGCATCGTCACACTGTTCTTCAAGTATTTTCAGCTCTTGTGTGAGCTTTTGTGCGTCCTCAAGCGCATAGTACGCTTTCAGGATTTCTCCGACGCCGTTGGCCCACCGACCGGCTTTTCGCTGCGGCTGATTTTTCTCCGCATCCCAATGCTTGCCGGCTGTTTCTTCTATCTTTTCTTTGATGGCGCGTTCGATGGAATCGATATTGATGCCGTCGCTTTGTGAAAAGGCTCTTGTCACGGCGGCAACAAGTTCTCTTTTGGCCTGGGTGTCACTTTTGGCGTCAAGGACAGACTGAAGCGAGATGTCCGTGTTCCGTTGGGATGAAAAAAGCAGGTCGGCATAAACGCCCTCGCCGTAACCGAGCACCTTTTTTAAAATGGAATCCGCGTTTGCCTCATCCTTGAAAATGCCGTCGGGGGTTGACAGCCTGTATACGGGCTGTTTGCTCCATTCTTTTGAAACGGTGTATTCTTCGTTATCTTTAAAAATCGTTATGCTTCCGTCGGCGAAATCTCCGGCAAGAGATGCTCCTTTTCTTCCGGACGGAAAAAACAGACCGATAAAATCCTTATCGGTTCTTGCGTCAAGCTTTGCAGGCTGAAATAAAGTACGGGAAATCAGATTGACAAGCGTACTTTTTCCGCTTTCGTTTTTACCGTAGATCAGATTGAACCCGTCATCGAATTCGACCGTCCGGTTCCGGATCCCTGCAAATTGCGTGCAGGATACTTTGCTGATTTTCATTGTGTTCTGAGCCTCCTTTTTGTCAGTCGTCTTCACGGCTCTTGAGTGTGTTGAGCAAATCATAGGCCAGCTGTGCCTGCTTCGGGTCGTCCAGAAGCGAAGTGAGAAAGTCGGCCGAAAATGAGGTCTCGGGGAACTGTGCGTCAATCAGCTGTCTGGAAATCACACGGCTCAGCTTACAGTCATCGTAGCGGCTTTCCGTAAATCTTGCAAGACTGCTTTCGAAAATTTCGTCCTTTCTTGCATATTCGTCGGCGGTGACGCTTCCGCTTACCGTCAATTCCACAACGGAATCGTTGTCGATGTTCTTGAGCGCCTCTGTCAGCGTTTCCTCGGCTTTTTCCGCCGCAAGTACAAGGTTTTTCCGGTAAAAGCGAAGGTTGCCCGAATGGAAATGTTTTGCCTTTACGGTTGTATGATTTTCTTGCTTTTCCAATTCAATGATAAAGCACAAGCCTTCGGTATTGCACGAAACATCGGTCTGAACGTGCGTTCCGCTGTTGAAGATCTTTTCCTGACTTATCCGAAAATCATCATCGAGATTCTTCGGAAACGGAACGTGCGTGTGCCCGATCAGCCAGACATCAACCGGTATTTCTTCAAGCTCTCTGCGGCTCATGAAAAAGTATCTGCCTTCGCTGTCGATGGTTTCATCCTCGACGGCGCCGTGCGCAAGTCCGATCCGGTATTTTTCGTCGGGTACAATGTTTTCTTCCCTGATAAAGCCGAGATTGTTTTCGTCCGGGGCGGAATGGAGCGTGCGGCAAAAAGCAGGGTAGAGAACCACGGTTTCATCGTTTATGGTAAGCTCATACGGTCGGTAATCGTTTAACAGCATGATATTGTCGCATTTTCGTATTTCGCTCTCAAACGATTTCCAGAGCCTGGAATCAGGATCATAATAATCATGATTGCCCGGAAGCACGGCAACGGATCCTTTGAAACCGCTGAGAATGTCAATAATACGGGTGATGTCTTTTTTTGCTGAAGCATATGTGTTTTCAAACAAATCTCCTGTGATCACAAAAAGATGGCAGTCGTTTTCGTTTGCCGCTTTTACCATATTTTCGAAAGCGTCAATACGTTTTTGGGATAAAACCGCCCCTTTCTCGTGAGAAGCGTATTTCATTCCGATGTGGTTGTCTCCCGTCTGAAAAATTCTTACCATATCCATCATTCTCGGCATAGCACCAAAATGGGTGTGCAATACCGAACCTTTCTTACTTATCTGCCCGGGCAGTTTTGTCTTCATTTTAGCATATCAGACGGTCAAATACAAGGAGTAAACAGGAGAATGTCGATGCACTTGTCATTCCGATTTGTATATTGTTGACATTCATATGGCTGTGTGATATGATTCTTTTCGAGAGGAGATGTGTCTGTATGACTTTTTCAGCTGTTTTATTTTTTGATATTCTGATTCTGATTCTGGCTGCTTTAACAAGAGTGTTTTCCTTATTGTATATTGTTTTTTCCTGTAAACATTATAATGAAGATTTAAGTGTTGGTTCATGTATATTGGCTGTTTTCTTTCCGCTGATTGCCGTAATCATTCAGCTTTCAAGAAAAAAGCACTTTCAGAGCGAGGGAATGAAGATATGCCGTCAGTGCGGCGAAAAGCTTCCGCCTTCCTATGAGGTTTGTCCAAGATGTCTTGCGCCGCTTGATCCGTATGACGAAAAGAAATCGAACAGCAGTAAAACGCTTTCAACGGTTATGCTCGGTGTGTTTTCGGTCTCAAAGGCGGTTCTGGTTATATCTGTCGTTCTTCTTGTCGGCATTTGTACCAAATCTATACTTGATACCACAAATGATATGGTTCGTCAATATCAGAGGGTATTCGTTACCGTTGACGGAAAACAAATGTATTTCGATAAAAAGGGCAATTCATACGAGAACGAGGAAGACGTTGTCCTTTACGCGAAAGACGGAACAAAGTACATTTATGATGCCGATACCTATTGCTACGTCAGCGACAAAAATGAAGAGTTTGAAATCGATTACTGTTATGTTGACAGTGACGGCTGGTTCTATTACGATGAGGACGGCAGTCTGATTTGTAAGACTCCCGATGTTGCGGATGACGTTAATGAAGATTTTTATTCAATGAAAGATAAAAGCATTGAAGAGTATCTTTCCGGCATTCTGTCTTTGGATGATTTCCGTACATATTATGACGAAAAAGGAAACCGGTATTGTGCGGCTGCCGTCGCAAGCTGGAACGAAAAAGGTGAGCTGATAACAACGGACGAAGCCGAACAAAGCACCGAAAATTGATGCAAAATCCGACTTTCCGAATCCCGGATGCGGGCGGTAACGGTCTTGACAAAATACGGCAAAATGTGTATTATATATCCAAATTATCAATTATAATCGGGGGATATGAAAGATGAATTGTAAAAAGCTTTTCAGCTTTGTTCTTGTTGTTTTTATGCTGTTTGCTTTTCAATCGGCATTTTGCATGAATGCTTTTGCGGTCGGTGAGGAACCGGAAACTTCTGCTTCTTCGGTCGAAGAAAACAGCGGTTTTGTTTCGGTTGACGGTAAGGTGTACTATTTCAATCCGGAAACGCATGAAAAATTCGTGCCCGAAGAAGGGGTTTATCCGATCGGGGAGAAGCATTATTATTTTAATGCCGATTCAAGTGTGTTCACCGCCGAGAAAGCCGGCGCTTACCAAATCAACGGAGTGTTTTATCTGTTTGACAGCGATAACAGCGTTATGCACGTCGGGCAGGAACCGGGTTTTGTTACGCTTGACGGGGGCACCTATTATGCCGAGGCAACCGGTAAGCTGAAGACCGGTCTCGTTCCTTTTAATGCAAAATACTATTATTTTGATCCCGTTACGGCAAAAATGCAAAAGGGTCTTAAAAAGGTCGGTAAATACTATTATTTCTTTGATACCACAAGCGGCGTTATGAAAACCGGTCTTGTCAAAGACAGCAAGGGAGTTATCCGTTTCTTCGACCTGAAAACCGGTAAAATGCGTACCGGTCTTGTCAAGTATAACAACGCTTATTATTACTTTGATACGACGAACGGTGCGATGAAAACCGGTCTTGTCAAAGACAGCAAGGGGGCTATCCGCTTCTTCGACCTGAAAACCGGTAAAATGCGTACCGGTCTTGTCAAGTATAACAACGCTTATTATTATTTTGATACGACAAGCGGCGTTATGAAAAACGGCTTTGTCAAGGACAGCAAGGGCGTAACCCGCTTCTTTGGTCTGCAATCCGGTAAAATGCTTACCGGTCTTATCAAGTATAATAACAAGTATTATTACTTTGATCCTTCAAACGGCGCGATGAAAACCGGTTTTGTCAAAGACAGTAAGGGTCGAACCCGTTGCTTTAATACAAAAACCGGCGCCATGTGTACCGGACTTACCAAGTACGGTAACTACTATTATTATTTTGATACGAAAACGGGATACATGAAAACCGGTCTGATCACGACCGGAACGGATAAAAGGTACTTCTCGACAAAGAACGGACGGATGCTTACCGGCTGGCTGAAGCTTGACGGCAATTACTATTATTTCAGTACAAGCAGCGGAAAAATGCTCAAAAGCACCATTGTCGGTAAATACTATGTGTTAAGCAACGGCAAAAGAGCGACGAGCAAAGTCGTCAGTTATGCCGTCAGCGTTGTCAATGCGGTCTCGACCTCTTCGATGACGCGTGAGCAAAAGCTCAGAGCCTGCTTTAACTGGATTGTCAGAAACTGTTCGTATGCCCGTGATTATACCGACCCGGCCAGGCTGAATTATAACTGGACAAAAAGCTATGCGGAGTATCTTTTTGCCAACAAGAAGGGTAACTGTTATAAATATGCCAGTGCGATGGGCTACTGTGCCGCCGTTCTCGGATATCCCTCAAAGGTCGCTTACGGAAAGATCTCCTCGAATCACGGTATGACCAATCACGGCTGGACCGAAGTGGTCATGGACGGAAAGACCTATATTTTCGATACGGTGCAGGCCGATTACAGTCAATATAATTACTATAAACGTACATATAGCAATTATCCCAAAAAGCTTCAGAAGAACGGTACGCGTTCAATCGTTTTAAGCTGATGATATTTGCTTTTGATGTTTATAGAAAAGCGGCACGCAGTGTTGTGTCGCTTTATAATATTGTTGTAAGTTATTTATGGAGCCCATAAAAACTGCCTTAAAATTTGATAGACAACAAAAAGAGGATATAATCAATGGTTTTTAGCTCTCTGTCGTTCTTGTGTGTATTTCTTCCGACGGTTTTGATTCTGCACACGGTGATTCCGTCAATAAAAGTCAGGAATATTTTGCTGCTTGCCGCAAGTCTGGTTTTTTATGCTTACGGTGAGCCTGTTTATGTACTTCTGCTTGTGCTCAGCTGTCTGATGAATTATGCATTTGCTTTCGGCGCAAATATCCGTAATGAAAAAGTAAAAAAGATGCTTCTGGCTTTCAACGTCATAGGTAATCTCGGTTTGCTTGCCGTTTTCAAATATGCCGACATGGCGGTTGCTACGGTGAACGGACTGTTCGGTGCGGATCTTCCTTTACCGGAAATCAGACTGCCGATCGGAATTTCGTTTTTTACCTTCCAGGCGATGTCCTACACAATTGATGTTTACCGTTCGGTGACGAATGTCCAGAAGAATCCTTTGAAGCTGACTCTTTATATCTCGCTTTTCCCGCAGCTGATTGCGGGTCCCATCGTCAAATACAGAGATATCGAAGAACGGCTTACATACAGGACAATTGATCTTGCTTCCCTTGAAAGGGGACTGAGCCGGTTCATTGTCGGCCTCGGGAAAAAAGTGGTCTTTGCCAATACGCTCGGTCTTGTCGCCGATGCCGTATATTCGGCGTCTGCCGACAAACTCAATATTCTTTCCGCCTGGCTTGCAGCTGTTGCGTATATGCTTCAGATTTACTACGATTTCAGCGGATACAGCGACATGGCAATCGGCCTCGGAAAGGCGCTCGGATTCGACTTTAAAGAAAACTTCAATTATCCTTACCTGTCCGAAAGTATTACAGAATTCTGGAGAAGGTGGCATATTTCGCTTTCAACCTGGTTCAAGGAATATCTGTATATCCCGTTGGGTGGTAACCGAAAGGGAGAAATCCGCACCGATATCAACAAAATGCTTGTGTTCTTCTTTACGGGACTGTGGCACGGCGCAAGCTGGACCTTTGTTGCCTGGGGAGCTGTTCACGGACTGTTTACCGTGATCGAAATGCACTGCGGATTTTTGAAAAAAATGCCGAAGTTTTTCCGCTGGCTTTATACATCGCTTGTCGTTTGTCTGGCTTTTGTTTTGTTCAGAGCCGATACCTTCACGCAGGCGGCGGTATTTTTCAAGAATATGTTCGCCGGCTATTGCTTTGATTCTGCGTCGATGTCCTTGTTCTTGCAGCAGATGACGCCGTGGTTCATTTTTGTGTTGATGCTCTCTTTGGTCGGGGTATTCCCGATTATGAAAAAGTTCCCGAAAATCGTCGCTGTATTTGATGAAAAGCCTGTATTGAACCTCATAAAGAGAGTTTCTTTGTTGGCGCTTTTGGTCTTTTGCATGGTCAGAATAAGCTCGGGGGCTTACAATCCCTTTATTTATTTCAGATTCTGAGAAAGGAACAGAGGAACAGCTTTTGTTTGTTCCTTGCGGTGATACCATGAAAAATAAACTGTCCGCTGTACTTTTTGTGTCTGCCTTTCTGATAATCTGCCTGATTCCTTTTGCGTGCATGAGTTTTGCGAAAAGTGACACATCAACCGAAAACAGAAAGTCGGCTTCTTTTCCGTCGATAAAAACGGAGGATGGCTTCAATTCTGCATATCTTAAGCAGCTTGGGGACTATTTTGACGATCATTTTGCTTTTCGCAGCTTTTTTGTCAATGCCGATTCGCTTCTCCAGTCGAAAATATTCGGTACGTCCAGTGTGGAACGAGTTGTTGTCGGAACGGACGGCTGGCTATATTACAGCGATACCCTCGATGACTTTACCGGGACGGGGCTTTTAAGCGAACGCGGTCTTTACAATGTTTCGCATAACCTGAAGCTTTTGAAAGACTATGTGGAAAGCTTTGGCAGTGAGTTTATCTTCACAATTGCACCCAACAAAAACACGCTTTATCCGGACAATATGCCCTATTATTACCGAAAGGCGGATTCTTCGGTTGTGTCCAACGCCGAAAGTCTCAAGCCTCTTCTTGAAAAGAATAAAATCAAGTATGTCGATCTTTTCGAACTTTTCCGAAGTGAAAAAGAAACGCTTTATTTCAAACGGGATTCTCACTGGAACGGAATGGGCGCCGCCAAGGTGTATGATGCGCTGATTGCGGCTTCAAAGACAGACGGAAAAACACTTTCGGAATACAAAATCGTAACCGATGAGACGTACATCGGCGATTTGAATCGTATGGTTTATCCGGTGACAGCGAAAGGCGAAACAAATCGTTATTATGATACTGACGGCGCTTTTCATGTACTGACGAAAGATACCAATGAGGAGTCCGCATGGATCATGACCGAAAACGAGAAAGCGGATTCAAGCGTTCTGGTTTACCGGGATTCGTTCGGCAATTCGCTGTATTCTCTTTTTGCGGCAACGTTCGGCAAAGGCTTTTTTTCAAAGGCGACGCCGTACAATGCTCAGGCACAGATGACGCTGTACCGACCCGAAGTGGTGATTTGTGAAAAGGTGGAGCGAAATCTTTCCGATTTCGCATTTTATCCGCCGGTATTTGCGAGTGTGGAATGTGAACCGATCGGCGAAACTGTCGAAAAGAACGGTGAATGCAGTGCCGAAATGACCCGCTGTGAAACGAACCCCTCGCTTCTCGAGCTTACGGGTCATGTTGACAGCGCACTTCTTGAAAAGGACAGCGGAATTTTTGCAAGAGTTCACGACGGTGAAAATACCGTGTGTTATGAAACCTTCGGACTTTCCGACGAAAACGGCGACAACGGATTTAAGCTTGTTCTTGACGAAAGCCATTTTGAGAACAGCTTGGAAATAGAAATTATCATCAAAACAAAAGGCGGATTTGTTACGGTGCATACCGGACAGTATAATCCGTCGGAAATAGGAGATGTTGACAATGAACAGTAAAAAAACCTTCGGATTGATTGTACTTGTGCTGCTGTTGACTCTGATGCTCTGCTCCTGCTCGTCAAAGCAAGTGAATCTGAGTATCGATGTCGATTCAAGCGGAACATCGGTTTCGGCGATTGCCGGAGACAGTGTAAGCAAGGTTCTTGCCGATAATCAGGTCGAAATCGGTGAGAATGATATTGTTGATCCCGCGCTGGAAGAAACGATCGGTGAAAATTCCGCGTCGATATCGGTCAAAAAATCAAAAACCGTGACCGTTGTCTGCGGAAAAGATAAAAAGACCGTGGAGCTTGCCGACGGAACCGTTAAGGACGCCGTTGAAAAGTCCGGCTTCAAGGTCGGCAAAGCCGATAAGCTGAATTTCGATGAGACCGAAGCCGTCAAAGACGGAATGGAAATCGAGATCAAAAAAGCGGTCACGTTTTATGTAACGCAAAACGGCAAAAAGACGAAATACACCGCTACTGCGACTTCTGTCGGGAAAGCGCTTTCCGAATGTAAGATCAAGTTTGACGATGACGATATTGTCGAGCCCTCCGCCGACACCAAGCTCAAAAGCAAAATGGAGATCGTTGTCAAAACGGTCGAAGTGAAAGAGGAAACAAAAACCGTCACGATTCCTTTCTCGACCGAAAAGCAGTATTCATCATCTATGAATTCCGGCACAACAACCGTGTCCAGAAACGGTTCAAACGGCCAGAAGCAAGTGACATACAAGAATACTTATGTTGACGGAAAGCTCACAGACAGCGATACGGTAAGCGAAAAGGTTGTCAAGAATCCCGTGAATAAAATTGTCGTATACGGTACCAAGACCACCACAACAAAAGCTACAACCCAAAGAACAACAGCGGCGCGTAAAACGACGGCACCGAAAACCACCGCACCCAAAACGACCGTGCCTAAGACCACTGCGCCGAAGACTACGGCTCCCAAAACCACTGCTCCGAAAACGACAAAGGGTAAGACAATCGTTTCCAAGGAAAGAGTGGAGGACTGTGACGGATCCGGACACGGATACTATATTATCACATATTCCGACGGCTCGGTTGTTTATCAGGACTTTTAATCTTATCGGGAATCCCGAATAAGCCCGAATATGTTTAAAAATTTTCGGATGAAATATTGACAAAACCTCAAACTAATTATATAATGTTAGACGTTATTATGAGGTGAGTTATGTTTATTGCACTTGAAAATCTTTTTAACGGCGGTATCAGCGAGCTTTCACTTGACGGTACGCAGTTTGATTTTTCCCGGGAAAAGCTTAACGGCGGGTTTCCATTCACGACGCCTGTTGTTTTAAAGGGAAAGGTTGAAAACCGTGCCGGCGTTGTCAGCATCCGTGCTGTCGCTTCGTTCGATTTCGAAGCGGACTGCGACCGCTGCGCCGCAAAGGTTAAAAAGCATTTTGATGTGCCGGTTGAGCATGGCCTTGTCAGTGAGCTTCAGAACGAAGACGATCCCGGCGATTTTATCGTTGCGGAAAATATGCAGCTTGACTTAACACAGCTTATCTTAGAAGACATTTATTTGTACCTGCCGACGAAGTTCCTTTGTCGCGATGACTGCAAGGGCGTCTGTCCGCAGTGCGGTGCAAACTTAAACGAAACGTCCTGCAATTGCAAAAAGGAGATTGATCCGAGATGGGAAGGCCTCCTTTCGCTTTTGGACGAATAAAATGTTAACGATTATTATAGAATAAGGAGGTGCTGGTCATGGCAGTACCAAAGAGAAGAGTTTCAAAGGCAAGAAGAGACAAGAGACGCTCCAACGTTTGGAAGCTTAACGCTCCGACTCTTGTCAGATGCAAGCAGTGCGGCGCTTATTGTGTTCCCCATAAGGTTTGCGGTGAATGCGGTTACTACAACGGTAAGCTTGTCGTTGCTATGGACAAGGACGACTAAGCCTTTGGAAATGTAAACGGGGCAGTAAAGCTTCTGCTTTCCTGCCTTTTTAATGTAAAGGGAGCTGAATTCGACTGTGTGTTCGGCTCCCTTTGCTTTAAAGGGTGAATAATATATGTCAGTTTTAATAAGCGAAGTTGTGCCGCGTTCCCCGGCCGATAAAAAGGGAATCAAAAGCGGCAGTACGCTTCTGAGTATCAACGGTCACGAAATCCACGATGTTCTCGATTATGACTTTTACTCGAACGATACAAAGCTTCATATCGTCCTCAATGATAGCGGCAGAAATAAAAAAATCACCGTACGAAAAGACGAAGATGAGGATCTGGGACTTTCATTTGAAACCTATCTGATGGATAAGCAGCAGCACTGTAAAAACGGCTGTATTTTCTGTTTTATCGATCAGATGCCGAAGGGCATGAGAGAGTCGCTTTATTTTAAAGACGACGATTCGAGACTTTCGTTTCTGTTCGGTAACTATATCACACTGACCAATCTTTCCGAACGGGATGTCGAGCGGATCATCGAAATGCACATCAGTCCCGTCAACGTTTCGGTTCACACCATGAACCCCGGACTTCGGGTAAAAATGATGAAAAACAAGAACGCCGGAAAGTCGCTTGAACTTCTGTATCGGCTTGCCGATGCCGGAATCAAGCTGAATACCCAGCTTGTTTTGTGCCCGGATATTAACGATGGGGAAGAACTCCGGTACAGTCTCGAAAAACTCGGTGAGTTGTATCCGGCGGTGCAAAGCATTGCCGCCGTTCCCGTCGGTCTTACAAAGTTTCGTCAGTCGCTTTATCCGCTTGCGGGATATACGAAAAAAGGCGCTGAAAACGTTATTGATTGCATCGAAAGCTTTGCCGCCGGCTTCCTGAAAAAGAACGGAACAAGGCTTGCGTTTGCCGCCGATGAATTTTATCTCAAAGCCGGGCGGAAAATGCCGGCTGACGAGGAATATGAGGATTATCCGCAGCTTGAAAACGGGGTCGGACTCTGGACAAGCCTTGAAACGGAGTTTGCTCTGGCTCTTGAAGAAGTCGATTTGCCCGACGATTATGCCGAAAAGGTCAGCCTGGCAACGGGTGAGGCGGCTTATCCGCTGATTTTAAGTCTTTGTGAGGCCGTGAAGCGTAAGTATAAAAACTGCGATATCGATGTATATAAAATTCAAAACGACTTTTTCGGCGAGAATATTACCGTCGCGGGACTCATTACCGGGAAAGATCTTATCAAACAGCTTCAGGATAAGAAGCTTCATGCAAGGCTGATTATTCCGTCGGTCATGCTTCGAAGCGAGGGTGATATGTTCCTTGACAGCGTCACGGTTGAAGAAGCCGAAGAAAAGCTCGGTGTTAAGATTCAGCCGGTTTCCAATGACGGATATGAGCTTCTTGATGCAATACTGAATATAGAATACACAGATAACTTATAACAGGAGGGGTTTTTATGGCAAGACCTGTTGTTGCGATTGTCGGTCGACCGAACACCGGCAAATCGACTCTTTTTAATAAGCTTGTCGGTCAGCGTATATCCATCGTTGATAATACGCCCGGCGTTACAAGAGACCGGATTTACGGGGACTGCGAATGGCAGTCAAAGCACTTTTTATTGATTGACACCGGCGGAATTGAACCGTATTCAGACGATATCATTTTAAAACAGATGCGCCGCCAGGCTCAGCTGGCAATTGACAGCGCGAATGTCATCATTCTTGTGACGGATATCCGGACGGGCGTTGTGGCTTCTGACCACGAAGTCGCTTCCATGCTGCAAAAAAGCGGCAAACCGGTCATACTTTGTGTCAACAAGTGCGATTCAGTCGGTGAAATGCCGGCTGAATATTATGAGTTTTACAATCTCGGCTTAGGTGACCCGATTGCTGTTTCGGCTGTTCACGGTCACGGCACGGGCGATCTGCTTGATGAAGTGCTCCGATTTCTTCCCGATGCGGAGGAGACCGAAGAGGACGACAACATGATCAAAGTCGCCGTCATCGGAAAGCCGAATGTCGGCAAATCGTCGCTTGTCAATAAGATTTCCGGCGAGGAAAGAGCCATTGTCTCGAATATTGCCGGCACCACAAGAGATTCGACCGACACCTATGTCACGAACGAAGCCGGTGAATTCCTGTTTATTGATACCGCCGGGCTCAGACGAAAAAGCAGAGTGGACGATCAGATCGAAAAATACAGCATTATCCGAGCCAAAATGGCTGTTGAGCGGGCAAATGTCTGTGTTATCATGATTGATGCGGTCGAGGGCTTTACCGAGCAGGATTCTAAGGTCGCCGGTATTGCGCATGAGATGGGTAAAGCCTGTATTATCGCTGTCAACAAGTGGGACGCTCTCGAAAAGGACGGCAGAACGATGGATTCTTATCGGAAAAAGCTGATGAACGATTTTTCGTTCATGTCCTACGCACCGATTATTTTCATTTCGGCGAAAACAGGCCAGCGTCTTGACCGGCTGTTTGAGCTGATTAAGTTTGTTGACGAGCAAAACGCCATGAGAATTTCGACCGGCAAGCTTAACGACGTTCTGGCAAGTGCAACGGCAAGAGTTCAGCCTCCGACGGACAAGGGCAAGCGTCTTAAAATCTATTACATGACGCAGGCTTCGACACGACCGCCGACATTTGTCTGCTTTGTTAACAGTGCTCAGCTGTTTCATTACAGCTATCAGCGTTATATTGAAAATCAGATCCGTGAGGTTTTCGGACTCGAAGGAACACCGGTACGCTTTGTTGTCCGGGAAAGGGAGAAAAAACAGTGACACAAGTCGGTGATTCTGTATTTTGTGTTGAAAAAGACGAAGACAGAGATGTTGAATCGGCAAAAGGAGGATTGCTAAAGTGACCGAACTCACTTTACAAAACAAAAAAAAGAAAATTTTTTCGAATTATTATTTCGTCTATACTTTACTTTTCATTCTGATTATTTCATTATTGATATTTCTTTTTATCATCAATCAAAAAAGCCTTGTGCACTGCAGAGACGCATGGTTTCAGCATTATAAGGCGTTGGTTTATTATTCGGATTACCTTAAAACGATTGTTCATAATCTGTTTTCCGGTGTGCGTCCTGTTGTGCCGCAATGGGATTTCAGCATCGGGTTAGGCTCGGATATCCTGACATCGCTTCACTATTATGCAATCGGCGATCCGCTCAATCTGATATCTGTATGTATCCCGAAAGATAAAATATATATTTTATTTCAGGGCCTGATCTTTGTCAGAAGTTATCTTTCAGGCATTTGCTTTCTTGCTTTTTGCCGTGTTATGCGCAATAACGATACAATCGCATCTGTAATCGGTGCACTGACTTATTCTTTCGGCGGATATATGCTTTCACGCTCGTTCAAACATCCGTATTTTATGAACCCGATGATTTATATTCCGTTGATTTTTATCGGTATTGAATTTGTGATTCAAAAGCGCTCGGTTATCATACTGGCTGTTTCGGTTGCAATAAGTGCTATGAGCAGCTTCTATTTCTTCTATATGATCGTGATTGTAACCGTTTTCTATGTTTTCCTGCGCCTGATATTTATTTACAAAACCGATATCAAAAGGATGCTCGTTCCGTTTGTCAAGATAGCGGCCGGCTCCGCAATCGGTGTTTTAATGGGCTGCATCTTACTTTTGCCGGTCATTACGGCGTTTTTGGGCGACGGAAGAAGAGAACTTTCCGGGTATTACTTCGGGATGTTTTATTCATATAAATACTATTTAAGAATGATTCCCGGGTTTGTTTCTTCTGTTCCGATCGGCGAATCGACATCGTTTTGCTTCTCGTGTATAACGTTTCTGTGTGTTGTTCTTTTATTTATCAATAAATCAGAAAAAATACAGCTTAAAATTGCCTTTGTCACAGCATTTGTCATTCATCTTTTCCCGGCTTTGGGCTATGTGATGAACGGTTTTGCGTATGTGACGAACAGATGGGATTTTATTTTCTCATTTATTGTTTCGTATATCGTGGTTGTTACGGTTCCGCTTTTGCGGAAAGTGAATAAAAAGCAGTTTTTAACGCTTTCGGTCAGCTTTGCCGTGTATTTGCTGATATGTGTCATCATTAAAGTCGGCGGCGGTATTCATTTGGACTCTTTTGTTGTTTCGGCGGTATTGCTTGCCGTTGTTCTGGTTCTGATGAGTGTTTGCTGCGGTTTTGTCCGTATTAAAAATTCGGCCGTGATAAAAGAGAAAGCGTTTATGACTGTGGTTCTTTTTGTGACGGTCATAAGTATTTGTGCAAATACCTGTTGGTGCTTTTCCGAGACGGGAAGCGACAATATTCTGGCTTTCATTGACAGCTCGCAGATGCCCGCGCTGAAATTTGATATCAATGAAAAGATTTCGCAAGTCAGCCAAAATGACACCGATTTTTTCCGATATGACGGCTCGGACGAAAACTCGACCAATTCATCCGTACTTTGCGGTCAGAACGGAATAGGATATTATTGGAGCCTTTCGAACCCGGAAATTTCCCGGTTCAGAACCGATTTAAACCTCGGTGAATATCTGACGTACGGGTATCAGGGCTTTGACGGACGTGTGGCGTTTAATGCGCTTGCCAATGTTAAATACTACTATTCGTCCGAGCCGAACAATCTGCAAATACCCGCGGGATATACCGCAACCGAAGTTGAAAATGTATATGAAAATCAAAACTATCTCGGCTTCGGGTATACCTATGACAGCTATATCAACGAAAAAAGTCTGAAGCACTCTGAGCCTGTCGAAATTGAACGGCTTATGCTCAGTACGGCAATTCTCGATTCGGATCTGAACAATTTCAATCAATATCCGGGAAGACTGAGATCAAAGCTTACGGTGATTCCTTATCGGTTGACCGGCTCCAAAGCGGTTGAAATCAATCGGAACGGCTTCTCTTTTTTCAGAAGAGAAAAGGCTTTTTCCGTGCGGTTTAACGCATTACCGCAAAGCGAGACATTTATTCGTTTCAGAGGTCTCAGATATGCCAATACCTATGATAAGACGCTCGTCACCGATAACGGCGCAGTAAGAGCGAAAGACGTAAAAAAGAATGAGCTTTACTTTTACGGATATAAAGGCAATGAGCTTGTTTTCAAAAAGAAATTACTTGTTCCGACCGAAAAATATTATTGGTATTCGGGCCGGACGGATTTTGATATCAATCTCGGCTGTCATGCGGATGAGTTTACACGTTTTACAATTGAGTCTTTGGAAGCGGGTACGTTTACTTATGATTCTATGAAAATTATCAGCCGCAGTATTAACGGATACGACAGAAAGATTGCGCGGCTCAACAGAGATACGCTGAAAAACGTAAAATTTGAAACGAACACCGTCAGCGGCAGTATTTCACTTGACAAACCGAAGCTTCTTTGCATGAGCATTCCTTATTCTAAGGGCTGGAGTATGTATATTGACGGTGTTAAGACAGAGGCACGGAAAGTGAACTATATGTATATGGGTGCGCTGATTCCCGAGGGCAGTCACGAAGTCGTGCTTGTATATAGAACGCCGGGACTCAGACTTGGCGCTGTCTTGACGGCGGTCGGCGTGCTTTCCCTGATCGGATGGTGTACCGCTGAACAGTTCATTAAAAAACGGAAACAAGAAGGATAAGCAATTGGAGGCGGGAACAACCCGCTTCCGCTTTTTTATATTTTTTGCTTATTTTGATTGAACAAAAGGCTATATTATGCTATAATATACCGATATTAAAATGAGGAAGTATCGCATGCTTATACTTGGAATTGACCCGGGATACGCTATTGTCGGGTTCGGTGTACTGGAATATAACGCAGGAAGGTTTCGTGTTATTGATTACGGAGCCATAACCACCGATGCCGGTACACCGTTTAACAGACGGCTTGAAATCATCTATGACGGGCTTTGTGAAATTATCGGAAAATATCGTCCGGATGCGATGTCGGTCGAAAAAGTGTTTTATAACAACAACGCCAAGACCGTTATTGACGTCAGTCAGGCAAGGGGTGTCATTATGCTTGCCGCCCAGAAAAACCGTGTTTCGGTATATGAATATACACCGCTTCAGGTCAAGCAAAGCGTTGTCGGCTACGGAAGAGCCGATAAAAAGCAGGTACAGGAAATGACGAGAAGAATTCTGAATCTTGAAAAAGTTCCGAAGCCCGACGATACGGCGGACGCAATCGCTATGGCGATCTGTCATGCGCACACCAGCGCTTCGTCGTCGATCGGCACACTAAGAATTAAAAAGGGGATTTAAGAAGTGTTTTACAGCTTAACCGGAAATGTGATTTTTACCGATCTGAATTCCGTTGCACTCGAGTGCGGCGGCGTCGGCTTTCGGTGCCTGACGTCAACGAATACACTAAGAGACGTTGATGTTCACGAAAAAACAACCTTATATACGCACCTGAACGTTCGGGAAGATGCGCTTGATCTTTTCGGATTTTCGACCGAATATGAGCTGGAATGGTTTAAATTGCTGATCGGTGTAACGGGTGTCGGTCCGAAAGCGGCGCTTGCAATTCTCTCCGAACTTTCGCCCGATAAGCTTGCTCTTGCTGTATCGGCGGGGGACGTCAAAGCGATTACAAGAGCACAGGGTGTCGGCCCGAAAATTGCCCAAAGAGTGATTCTTGAACTCAAGGACAAGGCAAAATCCGCACTGTCCTCGTTCGGGGAGGTTTCGTCGCAGGCAGATGATGTGGCGGAAGTTTTCGGCTCGTCCAATACAAGCGAGGCGGTTGCTGCTCTCACCATGCTCGGCTACAGTCAGTCGGAAGCGGCTCTTGCGGTCAGCAAGGTTGATGCAAGCCTTCCGACCGATCAGATCATCAAACAATGTTTAAAGCTTCTTTCAAGGCAGGTGTAACCAATGGACGATTTTTCGAATCTTGACGATAGATTTGTCAGTGCGGAATATACTCCCGTCGATAACGATATTGAGACTTCTCTTCGCCCGAGGGTGATGAGTGACTACATCGGTCAGGAAAAAGTCAAGGAAAACCTTGAAATCTATATCCAGGCGGCGGTCAGAAGAGGCGAAAGTCTTGACCATGTTCTTCTGTACGGACCTCCGGGTCTCGGAAAAACAACCCTTGCCGGTATTATTGCCAACGAAATGGGCGTAAACTTAAGAGTGACGTCGGGCCCTGCGATCGAAAAGCAGGGTGATCTTGCGGCTCTTTTAACCAACCTCGGCGAGGGCGATGTCCTTTTTATCGATGAGATTCATCGCTTGAATCGTAGTGTTGAAGAGGTTCTTTATCCGGCGATGGAAGATAATGCAATCGACATTATCATCGGAAAAGGACCGTCCGCCCGTTCTATACGGCTTGATCTTCCGACGTTTACGCTTGTCGGTGCAACAACAAGAGCCGGTCAGCTTTCTGCGCCGCTTCGTGACCGGTTCGGAGTCATTTTACGGCTTGAGCTGTATACTCCCGAGGAGCTTTCGCAGATCGTAACCCGAAGCGCCGGTATTCTCGGAATCGGTATTGACAAATACGGCGCACTTGAAATTGCCGCAAGATCGAGAGGAACACCGAGAATTGCCAACCGGCTTTTGAAGCGTGCAAGAGATTTCGCCGAAGTTGTCGGAGATGGTGTAATTACCGAACAGACAGCCAATCTTGCCCTCGAAAAAATGGAGATCGACCATCTGGGGCTTGACTCCATCGACAGAAGACTTCTTGAAACCATGATCCGGAACTATAACGGCGGTCCCGTCGGTCTTGATACGATCGCTGCGGCAATCGGCGAAGAATCGGTTACGATTGAAGACGTATACGAGCCGTATCTGATGCAGATCGGCTTTTTAAGCCGTACGCCGAGAGGAAGAACCGTGACGGCGGCTGCATATAATCATTTAGGGCTTACGGCTCCCGGGCAGCAAAGCCTGTTTTAAATTTTTCGAAAGGCGGTATTTTTATACCGAACGGTGAACATATGGGCAGATTGTTTGGAACAGACGGCGCAAGAGGTGTCGCGAATTCCGAAATTTCGTGCGAGCTTGCCATGAATATCGGCAAAGCCGCGGCGATGGTTTTGACGGAAAACACCAATAGAAAACCAAAGGTTCTTATCGGAAAAGATACAAGAATTTCGGGCGATATGCTCGAATGTGCCATCAGCTGCGGACTTTGTTCCGTCGGCGCCGACGTCATGACGCTTGGAGTCGTTCCGACGCCGGCTGTGGCTTATCTTGTGAAAAAATACGGTTATGATGCGGCTGTCATGATCTCGGCTTCGCACAATCCGTGTGAATACAACGGAATCAAAATCTTTAAATCGGACGGATATAAGCTGCCCGACGCCCTTGAAGAAGAGATTGAGGCGATCATTCTTGACGAGGTGGACACACCGCCGGTTATGCTCGGCGGAAACGTCGGTCGTGTCCGTGTATGCGAAAACACGGTCAAAGATTATATTGAACACCTGAAATTGACCGTTGACGTCCGCTTTGACAAGATGAAAATTGCGCTTGACTGTGCCAACGGTTCCGCTTCGGTCAGCGCGAAAGAGCTGT
>JALEYA010000050.1 GCA_022779945.1 Oscillospiraceae bacterium
TGCGGGCTTTTTCAAGTGGCTAAACAACAAATCATCGGGTATTCACGGCTATGTGACCGTTGACCCGGTTTCGATGTCGGCTTCGTTTATGCAGTCCGACGGAATGAAGTATGTCCCGTCCGCCTATTTCCTCGAGGATGCGCTCCGTCATATGTGGCTTCGGTACCCGACGCTGTTATTCGGCAATCTTCATTTCGAAATTGATGAAAGCGGAAAGCCTTATTATGTTGCTTCGGTCTATGACAAAACAATCGCTCTTTTCGGTGGCATAACCGTCAGCGGCTGTCTGATTCTTGACCCGGTGACGGGCGATATTCACCGGTATTCCGTTGCCGATACGCCCCGTTGGGTGGATATCGTTTTTGACGGCTCTCTGATCTGCGAGCAGTATAACTGGCTCGGCACGCTGCAAAACGGATTCTGGAACAGCGTCATCGGGAAAAAGGGCTGTAAGCAGATCACGACCTACTATTCCGAGGACGAAACCGACAGTGCGCCCTCTGCTGATTACGGCTATGTTGCAAAAGACGGCGACATCTGGATATACACGGGTGTTACCTCCGTCAACAGCGACAGCTCGAACATCGGCTTTATTCTTGCCAACGAAAGAACGGGCGAATGTCACTACTACGAGATTTCCGGTGCGGACGAAAAATCGGCGATGACCGCCGCCGAGGGCGAGGTGCAGGAAAAGGGCTATCAGGCATCGTTCCCGTCGCTTGTTAACATTGACGGCAAGCCGACCTATATTATGGTGCTCAAGGATTCGGGCGGACTTGTCAAGCTGTACGCCGCGGTCAACGTGGAACAGTACAATCTTGTCACGACCGCCGCAACACAAAGTGAATGTATTGCCAAATACCGGAAACTTCTCGGTCTTGAAGAGCCGGACGAGCCGCAAAAGGAAACCAAGGCGGTTACGGTTACCGTCTCTGCCGTGCGGTATATTGATGTTGACGGCAACACCTATATTTATCTGATCGACACGAAAGACAATGTTTACAAGGCGAAGGCCGCCAGCCACGAAAATATGCTTCTGATCGAAAAAGGTGACAAGGTGAAGCTGTCGTGTGCCGATTCGGTGATTTTGAAATGCGAAAAAGTTGAACAATAAAACGAAGTTCCTCCTGCTGTATCATGCGGGAGGAACATTTCTTATAGTTCGGCAAAGATTTGTTGGTCGGCAGGTTGATTGTCAGTATACAGAATCGGCAAAATTTCGGCAAGATTTCTGTATTCGATACAGCAATGCTCTGCCATTCCTTTCGCCATTTTGTCGGTAATAATGAGCTTTTTCAAAAGCGGACTTTTCATCGTTTTTCCGAGCCAGAATCGACTGATTAGAAACAGACCGTTTTCCGTCTGCTTGAAAATATGCGCCATCTCCGTGTGCCGGACAAGACCTTTCAACGCACCGACATGACCGCAGACGATGAGCGGAATGTTATTTTGCTCCATGAGCTGTCTTGAAAAGCCGAACGACTCCGGCGTAACAAAATCAATCCGCAACGGCATTTTCATGCCGCCGATTTTTTCGACGGGATAGTGCGTGTTCGGCTGAAAGAGCGGCAAGGTCGGCTGTTTGAAGTAGTCCGTATCTTTCTTTCGGTAGGAAATGCCGTAGTGGGCGCCGGGAAACCACACCTGATAGTGAAGACTTTCCTGTGCATGCCACCAGAACCACCATTTGATCATTTCCGACGTGAGACCCGGCATCGGACAGACCATGGATACCAGATAGCTTCCGTCGGGCGTTTTTCGATATCCGACTTCGTTTTGTAATTTTTCATTTTGCAAGATGTCGTTCTTGTTTTCAAAGGATGTCAGCGTGATATTGTTTTGGGCTAATGCCGCTTTGATATCCCCGGGCATTTCGGGCAGCGGCTTTTTCAGTAAATCCTTTATTTCCACTTTTTTGTCCTCCTGTAATACGTTTATATGACAGCACGCAGAAGCAAAAATCTTTGTTTGGTATCGATATGGCGATACCTTCACCTTTTCAACAGCCGGTCAATGTATTTTTGGTCAATCTGATTCACCGTTTCAAGCTTGCCATTGTAAAACACGGCAAAATTGTTGAAAACACAGGGCAGGTTTTTGGCTTTTTCAAGCGAGTCGATCTCGATGAAAGAAGCGGGAATCCCTTTTTCTTCGCAGTACGAGCGAAGCGATTCGACCCTCTGCAAAATAAACGGACACTGAAAATCGTAAACCACCGTGAGATCGTTGCTGTCGATTTTCTCTCGCTTTGCATTTTCACAAAAATGCGGTGTTGTTCCGTCAAACGAAAGAGAGAGAAGCTCATATCCGCTGTCCGTTTCGTCAACGGTGACAAAGCCGTACTTTTTCGCAAAAATCTGGTCGGACAGCCAGGCTTTTTGCTTTTTTGCGCCGAGCATACAGAGCCCCGATTTGCTGTTTTCTTTTGCGTCGGCGATGCACGACTTCAAAAGCTCTTTGCCGGTTCCCGTTCCCTTTAAGTCACCCGTGACCCAAAGGCAGTAGATATAATAAAAGTTTTCGCCCTCGATCGGTACCCATGCTTTTTCAAGCGGCGCATATTCGATAAACGCACAGCCCTTTGCGTCAAGCTTTCGGAAAACATGACCGTCAGAGAGTCTTTTCCGAAGCCATTTGCGCTTTTTTTCAACGCCCGAATGCGGCTTTTTGGTGCGGATAATACAGCATAAATGCTCGGTGTCTATGTTTTCATTTGTAAGCGTAACAAATTCTTTTTCCATGTCTATGCCTTTCTTGTTTTATCAGCAATTCTCCTTGATAAACTGCCCCATTTCGTCAATAACGTCCTCCGCTTGCGGAAAAACGCCCATGGCATTGATATAACCGTGACCCATGCCGTTGTAAACCACAACCTTTACCGGAACACCGGCGTCCTTGAGCTTATGCGCCCAGGCGATACAGTCGTTTTTCAGAAAGTCAAGCGCACCGACGGAGATAAATGTCGGCGGATTCCCCGAAGCGTCAAAGGTGTACGGATTGCAGTACGGGTCGGGCTTGGTGACGCCGAATTTTTTGTTCATCTTGTGGAAGCTGTTGACCATGATTTCAAGCTGAGCCGTAATGCGGCGGCAAAGACGCTTTTGCTTCGGCTCATAAACGAAATTCTTTCCGTCGAGCTTATAATACTTGTCCTCCGTTCTGAAAATGTTCAGCGTTGCATACAGCAATAGCTGACCTTTGACCATGTCCGTTCCTTTTGCCCTTGTCGAACAGTATTGGGCAAGATTTCCGCCGGCGCTGTCGCCTGTGACAAAGATTTTTGTTCTGTCTATGCCAAGCGTTCCGGCATTTTGATAAATCCATTCCAGCACGCAATAGCAGTCCTCGTGCGGTGTCGGATAGGTAACTTCCGGCATGAGTCGGTATGCGGCGCTGACAACGGGAACAGAGAACTTTTCAACAAAGACTTTCCACACCTCGTCGTAGGGCGGAATACTGCCGCCGATGAAGCCGCCGCCGTGCATAAAGAAAAGACACGGCCCGTTCGTCTCACACTTTTCACTGCGATAAATTCTGATCGGAATTTCATAGCCGTCTTTTGCCGTTACGGTCTGATCCGTAAGGTCGATACCGCCTTTGACGCAGACCGCACTCGAAACCTTGTCACAGCTTTTGCGGAAGTTCCGCAGGCCCTTGCCGCTTAAATCCATGCTCATTTTCTTAATGACACCTTCCGGCAGAAACGACATCATTTTTGCATTTTTGCCGAGCGGTCCGCCAAGCATACGGGGATCGGCGGCAATTTCGGACAGGGCGTCCGGCGCATATTTTTCGGTGATCGTAAGTCCGTCCTCGGTTATTGTCTTTGCCGTCGCTTTGAACGCGGCGAAAAATTCGTCGGTGTACCATTTTTTATCCCAGCTTTTTTTCTTCTTCATTTTGACTCTCCTTTGATTTCCCTGCTCCATATTTCATAAAGCCGATCAAGGCTGTATGCTGCGTTTGCGGGGCTTGTTGACGGAAGAACCCGCGCGCCGATACCGATTGTCGGTTCGATATGTTTTTGATAAAGCGCAAAAGCTTTCCGGCCGTTGACAAAAATCCGCTTGATCGGTGCGTTTTCCAACATTACCGAAAGATTATTCGGCACAACGGCTTTGATCGTGCTGTCGGCAGATCCGTCAATTTCGCATGAGTGAATCACGTCCCAAAGGGCAAGCTTGTTGTCAAGAATCAGCTTGCTTTTTTCTTCAATTGTAACCGGTGTGTCTGCTTCGAAAATGCGGGCAAGCAACGGCCAGAAGCGGTTTTGCTTATGACCGTAGAAAAACATCACTTCTCTCGATTTGACAGACGGAAACGAGCCTAAAATCAGTGTTTCGCTTCTTTCGTCGAACAGAGGCTCGATCGGGTGAACAACTTTGCTCATTTTTAACCCCTTCCGATAAGAAAGTTTTACCCGCAGAGAAATGCTTTGCGGGTAAAGAATCAATTGGTTTTATAAAATCGGATGAACGGTTACTTGGTTAAATCCGTCATCTTGAGTCCGGAGCCTTTCTGTCCCCAGGCGTTCGCCCAGCTTTCGCAGTACAGCTTGTAGTAGGATACATTGTGCTTTTTGCGGTAGCCTTCAAAGAAGTTGCACCAGATTGCCGAGGGAAGTGCGATGACGATATAGTAAAGCGGACCCAACAGTAAGCATTGCCAGGTGTGACCGTATTCGTGAATCCGGGTGTTATAGGTCCATTTTCTGTTCTTGTGCTGATCCTTCATGAAAATGAAAAGACCCATTGAAAGACCGCCCGCATTCCACGGAAGGTAGACGATCCTTGCATAGCCGAAGCGCTGCCAGCGTCTGCCAAGAATTTTTGTGCAGATCAGAAAGGCGATTCCGCCGACAAGATTGACCGGAAGACCCCATGTCCATTGGACAAAATAGAACAGGAAATCAAGAAGACTTTGCTTAAAGCATTTTTTCTTTTTGGGCGGTTCTTTTACGGTGATGTCGATGTCATTCATTTTGCATTCTCCTTTTGTTCTTCGATTTCTCGTTTGGTTTCAAGCTCTTTTTCAATCAGAATAATATAGTCTCCGTCCTCGTTCTTGTCAAGGGTGTGAATTTCACCGCTGTTGTTATCCTTGCCGAGCCATGTGTTTTCGATTTTCTGACCGCTGACCAGTTCGATCCGCTCTCTTTCTTCGTCGGAAAGCGTGACCGAGCCGTATTTGTGCTTGGTCGCAACGGCGGCTCTTATCATGGTGTGATCTTCTTTTGTCATTTTGAATTTTTTCAGAAGAATAAGGGCGATTACTGCGGCAATAATCGGAATCACCGCAACACAGATTCTGACACCCAAAACAGCACTCGATGACTGGGTGTAAAGCGTACCGTTGACCTTTTCATATTCGCTGACCGTATCGCCCGTGACAAGACCGAACGACTGTAAGATAAACGAGACGAAAAACGCCATCACGCCGCTGATGCTCTTTTTGATCAGGGTGCTGAATGTTGAAATAACGCCCTCTCTGCGTCGACCGGTGATCAACTCGTCAACATCGGTAAGGTCGGGGAAAACGTTCGTTGAAACAAAGCCCAAGCCGCTCATGCCGAACGGATAAAGAATCATACTCAACAGCATCAGCACGACCCAGATCGGTGATGCCTTGCTTCCGCCCTGCATGAAAAGACCGATGGCAAGACCGGCGACCATCAGCGGTGTTACGATGTCGCCGCAGCGCTTTTTGCCGAATTTCATGGTCAAAGCGTAGTTGAATGGGAAAGCCGAAGCCTCCGCAACGCCGGCTATCGCATTGAACAACGCATATTTGCTGTACTGATTGGCAAGATATTTGATGTAGTAAACCTTTGAGCTTGCATAAAATCCGGTTGAAAACTGATAGGCAAGGCTCATAAAGAAATACTGCCGGAAAGACCGGTTTTTGAAAACGAGGTAGTACTCGTTAAAGAAGTATTTAATGTCGAACGGCTCAAGCTTGTTGTCAAGCGAGGACGGCTCTCTTGTTGTTTTATAGGTAAGAAAGACCGCAACGCTGTAAAACAGGGAAAGTACGAGTCCCGTAATCAGAAACGGCATTTTCGATTCCGAGGTGAGGTTGTCGCCCGAACCGAAAAGACCGAGAATCAGAACGATGATACCGAACGAGGGCACCATGCCGGCGGAATTGAACAGATAACCCATCGAGTTGTACTGTGTTCGTAAATCGTATTCGGGTGCAAGCTCGGGAAGCATTGCAGTGTGCGGAACGGCGATAATCGTATATGCCGTTTTGTAAACCATATAAATCAGAACGAAGTAAACCATTGCCGCCGTCGGGTTGGTTTTTCCGTTGAGTCCGAACGAGTTCCACAAAAGCGAGTACGAAACAAACATCAGCGGAATACCCCAAAGAAGATACCGTCGGTGCTTGCCGGTTTTGCTTCTTGTCCGGTCGGTAATGATTCCCATTGCCGGGTCGGTTACGGCGTCCCAGATCGTTGCGAACATGACGACAAGTCCCGCCTGCTTGAGGCTGAGGTTGACGACATCGGTCAAAAAGATCGTCAGATACATTGAAATGATATAGCCCGAACCGCCGAGATACATATTGGTATAGCTGTAATTGATCATCGGCAGGATCGCAGTTTTAAAATCCCCCTTTACGCCGATTGCTTTTTTGATTTTTTCTCCCATACGCATCATCTCCAAGCGCTTTTTTTGATTTTAACACCTTAAAGTGCCGTAAGTCAATACATACCGAATAAATAAAACCGATTTGCGGCATAATAAAAAAGGAAGAATGAATCTTCTCAATAACTGAAAGGAGAAAAAATTATGTCACAGAACAATCAGCAGAACAATCAACAGAACAAACAGCAGAATAATGCACGCAGCCGTCAGCAGCAAAACGAGCAGAGCAAGCAGCAGAACCGTCAGCAGAATCAGCAGCAGAATCGTCAGCAGGACAAAGAAGAAGAGCAGTTTTAAGGAAGCTCCCTTTTCTGCTCCATGCGGAACAAAAACGCACCTTTATTGTTTGAACAGGGTGCGTTTTTGCTTTTTTGATGTTACCGAAGCGACCTTATACCCGCATATAAATTTCGCGGTCGATAAAGTCTTCGGCGAAGATGTTGAGGGCACCGAAATCCATCGCTTCGGTGTAAAAGCTTTCAAGTCTGTCGTGCGTTTTTTTCGCTTTTGACAACAGCTCAATGCTTTCGTCTGTCAATTCGGCTGCTGTTTTCAGTCCGAAGGTAAGACGGTTCTTTCTGTCTTTGAGAACATTTGACGTAATGAATCTTCTTGCATGAATGAGCCGGTCGAACGGTACGCCGCTGGTATGGCTGCTCTTGACCGTAAGGAGGGCAAGGCTCAGCTTCGGTATGAGGATATGCTCAAATTCGTCGGGCTTCATCGGGCACGGACAGGCGATCACGTCATAGCCGTTTTTGGAGGCGGTCTGGGCAATCCGCTCGGTGAGGATTCCCGAAACGGCGCCGTATTCGTCCACAAGACCGATTACCCTTGAAGCAAGAGCGGTGACGGTCGAATCAAAAAATACGATCCCGTCGGGTGTGATGCCGGACAAAAACCGCCGGCTGATCTTTCCGATATCCGCGCCCTTGATTCTCGGCGCTTCCCGCGCACAGAATCGTTGTGCAAAGCTTTCCGCTTTGGCTTCGTCAACGCTTGCCTGTACAATTCTTCTTGTGTCCTCGGTTATCGCCCCGGCGGCACTCAGATATTTGGTAGAGCGGCGGTGAAAAATCGAATTTTCAATCGAAACCGACCGAAGAAGGTCGGCTTTTTCAAACAGCTTTTCCTTGTCCCAGAATTGCCCGAGATTGATGATGTTTTCGCAAGCTCCGGGAAAAACCGGTTCAATAACGTGCGGTGCCGTTCCGTCGGCAAGACAAAGACCGAGCTCCGGCACCATTACCGCATCAAGACTTTCCGGGTCGCTGCTGCAACAGATCCGCTCGGTATCAAGATCCGAAGCTTCTGCGGCGGCTGCGACTTTTTTCATAAAAGATGATTTCCCCGTTCCCGGTCCGCCTTTGATAATATACATACGGCTGTCACGGTACGGATTGTAAAGCTCGCCGAAAAGGGAGTGAAATCCGTTCGGTGTGTTGGCACCTAAAAAGCTTTTTATCTGTTTGCTCATATAATACCCCCGTGAAAAGAAAGTCAGTTTTTGATTTTCATTTCATTCTATTCATAATTCAAAAGAAACGACACAAAAAACAGTTTAAAATCCCGGCGTGATTTAAGAGCGGGGCCAATAAAAAAGCCGACGCCCGGATCTGCATAAATCCGACGCGTCGGTCCTGAATGTTTGATTATTGATCTTTTTTGGATGATGAATCATCTGAGCCGAGATCACCGAGCTTACCGAGCCACGACAGATTGAAGTAGCTGTAGTTCTTCGGAATTTCGAAGGTGGAATCGGGAACATCGGATGTGATTCTGGTAATAAAGGTCGAAAACTCCTGACCTTTGGTATCGATTGAATCGATTCTGACAAGCGTGTCGCCGCTGAAATAATATTTCATGGTGCTTCCGTCTTTTGCCTTATAGCTTTCGCAAGTGAGTTTCTGACCGTTGATCGTTACTTCCGAAACGGTGATGTTTTTTGCATTGAAATCGGATTCGCCGATACCTGCCATCATGTTCATTTCGTCCATGTTCATGGAACCACCGAACATATCCTCGGGAAGCTTGCTGTATTTTTTGACGTTGTCAATGAGCAGATAGGTGGTGTCTTTGCTCTTGATGTAAAGGATCTTGCACTTGATCTTGTCCATTGTTGCGTCCATGACAAAGTTACCGTTCTTTGTGGCAAAAGTAACAGGTGTATCCCCTATATCCGGATCGTTGGTGGTGAATTCCATCAGATAGGCGTTTGACATAAACATCTGCTTGTATCTTGCGATTTTGTATTCACCGTTACCGCTGCTGTTGCCGGAAGAAGCGTTGGTCGTGTTTTGCTGACCCTGCTGAGCGTTCGTGCTGCCTTGCTGAGCATTGGTACTGCCCTGCTGTGTGTTCGTGTTACCCTGCTGTGCACCGGTGTTGCTTTGCTGAGCGTTGGTACTGCCCTGTTGAGCATTGGTACTGCCTTGTTGAGCATTGGTGCTGCCCTGTTGGGCGTTGGTGCTGCCCTGTTGCGCATTGGCAGTGTCTTGCTGACCCTGAGATCCGGTGTTAGCCTGATTCGGCCCGGTAATTACCTGACCGCTGAAATTGTTTCCGCTGATGGTGTCGTCGATCACGGGACCTTTGTTGTTTTGGGGAAGCTGGTTGATATCGACCTGATCGTTGATCTGGGTTACGGTTTCACCCGGTGTTCCGTCCGCATTTGTGTGAGCGGCATATCGGTCACCGTTCTTATCCGTAACAACGATCATGGTTTCTCCGTCATCGCCCTCTACAACACCGTATGCCGTTCCGCTTGCGTCGGTCACGGTCGGAATAAAGACGGTCGGCTTTTCGCCTCCGGTAAAAAGAAAGACGCACAAAGCACTGACAACGACGACAATAAAAATCAAAAGTCCGAGACAAATCCGCTTTATGATTTTTTTCATATTTGTTTCCTCCGTATTTATTGATTTATTAAACAATACACCCTTGTTTTTGTGACGATGATTCTGGATTGTAAATTAAGTGTAAACCCGAGCTTAGCTGAAGCTTAAAGCTTTTTCAGAACCGGATCAAATTCATGAAGTCCGGCTTTTTCGATCATACCCTTGTCGGCAAGTGCCGGTGTTTCCGGATTGATCGGAAGTGTTGCCAGAAGCTCAAGTCCATTTTCGGCCGCGACCTTCTGAATGTCACTCTTCCCGAAGATATAGTGGCGGCTGCCGCAGTCGGGACATTCGAAATAGCTCATGTTCTCGATTACACCAACGATCGGCACATTCATCATCTTTGCCATATTGACGGCTTTTGCGACGATCATGGAGACAAGATCCTGCGCGGTTGTGACAACGATGATGCCGTCCACCTTCAGGCTTTGGAAAACCGTAAGCGGAACGTCGCCGGTTCCCGGAGGCATATCAACGAACATATAGTCCACATCGCCCCATTTTACGTCGGTAAAAAACTGCTGGATCACGCCGCTGATAACCGGTCCTCTCCAGACAACGGGCTGTTCGTCGTTTTCAAGAAGAAGGTTGACCGACATGACCTTGATTCCCGTTTCGGTTACGGCGGGATTAAGCATATTATTGTCTGCCGTAGCCTTATCCCGGATTCCGAACATCTTGGGCACAGACGGACCTGTCACGTCGGCATCGAGTACGGCAACTTTCTTTCCGCTTTTCTGCATCGCCGAGGCGAGCATACAGGTAACGGATGATTTACCGACGCCGCCTTTGCCGCTGATAACGGCGTAAATCTTTTTAATGTTGCTGAAATCGTTTTGTTTTAATGTTAAATCTCTGTCCTTGCAATCCGAGGAGGAGCAGGACGAGCAGTTACCCGAACATTCACTCATGATTGAATCCCCTTACTGCGTATTGTCGCTGAAATTATTCGCCGGAAGCCAAAAAAGCATACCAACCTAACATAATATAAATACAATAATATAAAACGACCTTAAAGTCAAACGAAAAAGCAAAAAATTCTTAAAAATATCAAAAATATTTTTCTTTGGTTGACAACTTCCTTTACAGATGGTAAAATCAAACAGAAATCAGCACTTGACTTTACCTTTGATGAATGGTAAAATCATCGGGCAGTATCGGCGGAGCAGCGGGACTGTACAGGCGGACACGAAAGCATATCTTTCAATGCCTTTTATAATCCAAAAAATTCCCGACGCAAAAAGCCGACTTTGCGGAACGTGACTTTTCGATGGAACAAAGCCAACCCGCGACCGCAACTCTCCACTCTTCACTTTTCATTATTCACTTATAGATGCCTCCTTAGTTAAATGGATATAATAAACCCCTCCTAAGGGTTAGTTGTGGGTTCGATTCCCGCAGGGGGTGCCATTTCAAAAGTGCCGTGAAGCCTTATGCTATAAGGTTTCGCGGCTTTTTTCATTTTTCCGGAGCGCTACACAAATTCTGAAAAATCGCACTTTTTTTATTAGCTGGAGCCCTCTCAGCTAATAAAATCCGACCATATTTTGGGAGATGCTCAAAAGTACCGCAAGAAAAACCCAGCTAATAAATATTAGCTGGAAAACACCCACTCTGCTAATGAAAACAGGTCTCCAGCTAATTTTGTGTTTAGACCCCTATCAAATTCTGCTAATTTTATAGGCGGTTGTTATGATGTTAACGCCGTCATTTTTCGTCATTTCAGATCCGATCTTTCTCGAATGAAAACACAATATAAGATGCAATATAACTACTGCATCTCGCCACAGAACC
>JALEYA010000058.1 GCA_022779945.1 Oscillospiraceae bacterium
CGATCAGTCTGTCTTCCGCTACGTCAGGCACGGAAGAGATCAGATCGATTGTTACTACGAAGGTGCGATTAACGCTTCGTGTTTTCCTGTTTCGGATCGCTGTGCCTGACCCGTTTGAATACTGCCGTCAGTACAGACTGATTAAAGCGTTTTCGACCCGCAGTTTTTTCTCCGCCCTCAAGGCGAGAAAAAACTCGGCTGAGAAAACGCGTACAAAAAGCGTTCTTTGCATACTTTCTGACGCTTTGGTCAGAAAGTATGTGCCCGCGCGGCACTAGCGCAAAGGGAAAGATATAGAAGTAGCCAAATCCAAAAGTACAAATCAACTATTAGTAAGATAAACTCAAATTTACCGTTCAGCCCACGGCTCGGGCACTCAGCTTTCAACCAAGCACCGTGACACCCGGCATTGGAGTCGCCATGCGACCGCCCAAACCCTGCGCAAGCGAAATCCGTTTTGTACATTGATATTCTTCCCAAAATCTGCTATAATATCTAACATCTGAAATCTATATCTAATTTCTAAAAGCGGAGGACTTATGGACGTAAGAGTCGGAGATATACTTGTTATGAAAAAGAATCATCCGTGCGGTTGTCATGATTTTGATGTGCTTCGTGTTGGCATGGATTTTAAGATCCGCTGCCGCAAGTGTGACCGTGAAGTGATGGTGCCGAGAAGAAAGGCGGAAAAAAATATCAAAAAAATAATCCGCAAAGAGGGTGAAAGTGATGCTTGAAAAGCTCAGTGAGGTCGAAAAGCACTTTGATGAAATCAGCGACAAGCTTTTTGATCCGAACATAATATCCGATATGGAGCAATACAAGTCGCTTATGAAAGAGCAGAAAACGCTTTCGCCGATTGTTGAAAAATACCGGGAATATAAAAAGGCGGAAAGTGATCTGGAAGAAGCGAAGCAGATGCTTGATGACGGCGGACTCGATAAAGAGATGCGGGAAATGGTGCTTTCCGAAATTGAAGACGGGAAAGCTAAAGTTGAGTCGCTTACCGAGGAACTGAAGATTCTACTTTTGCCGAAGGATCCGAACGATGATAAAAATGTCATCGTCGAAATCCGAGGCGGCGCCGGCGGTGAAGAATCAGCTCTGTTTGCGGCGGTGCTTTTCCGGATGTATTCGATGTATGCCGAGAAAAAGGGCTTTAAGACCGAGGTGCTCTATGCGAATGATACGGAGCTTGGCGGATTCAAGGAAATCAGCTTTATGATAAGTGGCGAGGGTGCCTATTCACGCCTGAAGTTTGAAAGCGGTGTTCACCGTGTTCAGCGTGTGCCCGAAACCGAATCGCAGGGCAGAATACACACTTCAACCGCAACGGTCGCCGTGCTTCCCGAAGCCGAGGACGTCGATATTGAAATCAACCCGGCCGATTTGCAGATCGATACCTTCCGTTCAAGCGGTGCCGGTGGTCAGCATATCAACAAAACCGAATCCGCAATCCGTATCACGCATATTCCGACGGGTACGGTCGTGGAATGTCAGGACGAAAGAAGTCAGCATAAAAACCGTGATAAGGCGATGCGGGTGCTCAAGTCGAGAATCCTCGAAGCCGAGCGCCAAAAGCAGGCAAGCTCCATTGCCGACGAAAGAAAGTCACAGGTTGGAACGGGCGACCGAAGCGAAAGAATCCGGACCTACAACTATCCGCAGGGTCGTGTTTCCGACCACCGGATAGGACTTACCATCTATAAGCTTGAGCAGTTTCTGAACGGCGACATGGACGAAGTGATAGATGCGCTCGTCACCTACGACACCGCAAAAAAGCTGCAAAAAGAGGAATCATAATGAAAACCGAACTGTTAAGAATAAGTGATCCGACCGATCCCCGTCTTGTAAAAGTCGGACAGACGCTCCGGAACGGCGGTCTTGCGGCGATTCCGACGGAAACCGTGTACGGACTTGCCGCCAATGCGCTTGACGAAAAAGCGGTCGAAAAGATTTACGAAGCGAAAGGAAGACCGAGCGACAATCCGCTGATTGTTCATATCGCACATTTCGATGAATGGAAACCGCTTGTCAAAGAGATTCCCGAAAGTGCCGAAAGACTTGCCAAAGCCTATTGGCCGGGACCGCTGACGATCATTTTGCCAAAGTCAACGCTTGTCCCGATGAAAACCAGCGGCGGACTCGATACGGTTGCTGTAAGAATGCCGGGTCATCCGATTGCACGGGCGATCATCGAAAAGGCGGGCGTTCCGCTTGCGGCTCCGTCGGCGAATACCTCGGGGAAACCCAGCCCGACCACGGCTTCTCATGTTCTGCACGACCTTGACGGAAAAATCGAATATATCGTTGACGGCGGAGAATGTACGGTTGGCGTTGAGTCAACGGTCATCACGCTGGTGGGTGACAGGCCGAGACTGCTCAGACCGGGCGGAGTTACGCCCGAAATGCTTGAAAGTGTTCTCGGAAAAATTGAGATTGACCCTGCCGTGTTCAATAAGCTTCAGGAGGGTACGGTTGCCGCTTCGCCGGGGATGAAATATAAGCATTATTCCCCGACTGCCGAGGTAATCATAATAAAAGGTGACTTTGAAAAATACAAAAGTTATGTGGAAGAAAGAGCGGACGAAAACACCGCCGCACTTTGCTTTGACGGCGACGCCGAAAAGCTTTGCGGAATAAGCATCCTGACCTACGGAGAGGAAACCGATTCCGCTTCTCAGGCAAACCGGATTTTTGAGGCACTCAGAGAAGCGGACGAAAAGGGGTATCAAACTGTGTATGCCCGGTATCCGCTTGCGGACGGAATGGGGCTTGCCGTTTTTAACCGGCTTGTCCGTGCGGCGGCGTTTCATATTGTTGAACTGTAAAGATTATGTGACAAATTTGAGTTTGTCAGGGTAAATGTTAATCTGTTCTCTTCTTCTATAACTTCTTTTATCTTTCTACCTTTGCGCTAATGCCGCGCGGGCATTTACTTTCTTTCAGACGAAAAAGAAAGTAAACAAAGAAGTTCTTTTAATGCGCATTTTCTCAGCCGAGTTTTTTCTCGCCTTGAGGGCGAGGAAAAAACTGCGGGTCGAAAATGCTCCAGTCAGTCTGTACTGACGGCAGTATTCAAACGGGTCAGGCACAGCGATCCGAAACAGGAAAACACGAAGCGTTAATCGCACCTTCGTAGTAACAATCGATCTGATCTCTTCCGTGCCTGACGTAGCGGAAGACAGACTGA